>JAEULC010000433.1 GCA_016792605.1 Rhodospirillales bacterium | reverse complement strand
CGCTGGGCCCTGTCGGGAATGCCGCCTGCCCCGCCTCGGCTCCAGGCCGATCCCGGGGCCACCCACGGGCCAAGGGTCACCGATTGGCCCCGCGCCTTCCCGCCCAGTCCGGGGTAGGAAGGATTCAAGAACGCGCCCAGGTGAGGACCGGAACGATTTCTGCAGTGCGGCGTTGAGCGCGCAGCCGCACAACAGCCCCGGCGCCGGCTCCCCCTGTCGCCGGCCGCCGGGGCCATTGCGCCGGCCCATCGCATCGTCCGCCGCCAGGGAAAGTCGTCCATGCCGTTCGACGCCAGCACCGCCGTCCTCGATCCGGACTTCCCGGCGCGTTCTTCTTCGGCCGCCCCACCGCCGGTCGCACAGGCATCGAGGCACCCGATCGCCCATGCCTGCCCGGCCGCGATGCCGTTCTACAGCGCCGCCCATCCGCGCCCGGTCTCGGCCATCGCGCCGCGCCTGTCGCGCGGCGTGCTCTGAGAGGGGCTCAGGCGATTTCCGCGAGCCGGCCGGAATCGTCCGCCAGGTCGAGGAAGGTGTAGCGATTGCGCTGGAACCGCGCCGTCGTGACGGCCTTGCGGTAGAACGCCTGGTCGATCCCGATCGCCGCGGGCGTCCGCGGCACGCCGGCCTTGTCCAGCGCACGCGCCAGCCGATCGGGCGACACGGCGACCGCACGCAGCGCCGCGCCGATCGCGCCCCACCTGTTCTGGAGCCGCGCGTTCAGCCGGTCGGCCGCGGCGCGGTCGAGCATCTTCGGCGCGAAGTCCGCCCACCAGCCCTTGGCCGCCTCCGGCCCGATGCGCCGGGCGAGCTCGGCTTCGGTCATCGCGGTCGGCGCCAGCACCGGCGCGGGCCCGGCGAGCACCGCCTGCTGCAGCCGCGCCATCGTCATGGTGGCGACAGCGACCTGCTCGCCGTGGAAGGCCGGCGGCGCATCCGCCGGGGCCAGGCTCTCGATGAAATGGCTGATCAGGTGCTCGCCCTGGCTCGCCGGGTACGAGCCGCCGCAGTGCGTCATGCCGAGGCCCGACAGGACCAGCGTCCGCGCCAGGCTGCCCACCGCCGCGACATCGCCCGCCACCGCGGCCTCGGGCCGGTCGAGCAATGCCGGCTCGTCCTCGGCCAGCATCGCGAAGGGCGCCGCGCGATAGGGCGTGTCGAGCAGGAGATGCGACAGCAGCCAGTCGGCCTGCGCCGTCGGCCGGCAGAGCGAGTCGCCGATGCCCGCGCGGATCATCCGCTGGGGGGCGGCCGCCAGCACGTCGAGGTCGACGAACACGCCCTGCGGCACCTGGGCGGCGAGCGACTTCTTGTGCCCGTCCACCGTGATCGCCGCGTTGGCCGAGGTATAGCCGTTCATCGACGGGGCGGTGGCGAAGACGAGGTAGGGCTTGCGGTCGAGGAAGGCCGCGTACTTGCACAGGTCGTTGATCGTGCCCGACCCGACCGCGACCAGGGCGTCGCACGCAGCCGTCGCCGCGCGGATCCGCGCCACGGTGCCGGCGTCGGCGTGCGGGTGCTCGGGCAGCCGCACCGGAGCGACCTCGGCCACGCCGGCCAAGGCGCGCGCGACGGCGTCGCCCAGCACCGACGCGGTGGTCGGATCCATGACGACCGCCAGGCGCCGCCCGAGCCCGAGGGCGCCGACCAGGGCATCGGCGCGGTGCCGCACGCCCTGCGCCACCACGATCGCGCGGATCGGCGGGGCCACGGCCACGCCACTGTCCGGATCGATCCAGGCGCCGCGCAGCAGCCGGTCCAGCAGGGTCTCGGTCATCGTCAGCGCCCACCCGCAAATGCCTGTACTTGTACCCACTCGTCGCATCGCGCTGATCGCTTGCCAACCCCGCGCGTTGTCACATATGTGTAACACAGAGAGGGCGCCGGCAAGGCGCCCGTCGACAACAACATCCGATGGAGGAAACGACGATGGCGTTCGCCGGCAAAGTCTCGGCCCTGGCCCTTTCGCTGCTGCTACTCGCGGGTGCCGCCGCCGAGGCGCAGGTCTCGGGCAAGGTCTCGGTGGTCACCTCGTTCTCGAAGGACGTGACCGACCCGTTCAAGAAGGCGTTCGAGGCCGCCCATCCCGGCACGACGCTGGACGTCCAGAACCGCAACACCAACGCCGGCGTGAAGTTCCTGCAGGAGACCCAGGCCAACAACCAGGTCGACCTGTTCTGGGCCTCGGCGCCGGACGCGTTCGAGGTCTTACGCGGCCGCAAGCTGTTGCAGAGCTACAAGCCCAAGGCGAGCGGCATTCCCGAGAAGATCGGCTCCTACCCGATCAACGGGCCGGACAACAATTATTTCGGCTTTGCGGCCTCGGGCTACGGCATCATGTGGAACGAGCGCTATGTCGCGGCCAACAAGCTGCCGGCGCCGAAGGAATGGGACGACCTGGCCAAGGCGCCCTATTTCGACCACGTGTCGATGGCGGCCCCCTCGCGCTCCGGCACCACGCACCTGACGATCGAGACGATCCTGCAGGGCGAGGGCTGGGACAAGGGCTGGGGCGTCATCAAGGCGATGTCGGGCAACTTCCGCCAGATCACCGAGCGCAGCTTCGGCGTGCCCGACGCGGTGAACTCGGGCCAGGTCGGCTACGGCATCGTGATCGACTTCTTCGCCTTCTCGTCGCAGGCCACGGGCTTCCCGGTGAAGTTCGTCTATCCCAGCGTGACCACGATCGTGCCGGCCAATATCGGCATCGTCGCCAACGCGCCGAACAAGGCGGGCGCCGAGGCCTTCGTCGAGTTCCTGCTGTCGCCCGCGGGCCAGGAAGTGCTGCTGCTGCCGGCAATCCGCCGCCTGCCGGTGAACCCGGCGGTCTACGCCAAGGCCCCGGCCGACTATCCCAACCCGTTCAAGGACACGTCGCTCGGCGCCAAGGTGAAGTTCTCGGCCGAGACCTCGGAGAAGCGGTCCGAGGTGGTCGACGTGCTCTACGACCAGACCGTGACCTTCCAGCTCGAGGCGCTGAAGGACGTGACCAAGACGCTGCACGCGGTCGACGCGGCGCTGGCGAAGAAGGCGAACGCCAAGGCCGCCGACCTGGCCAAGGAAGCGCGCGCGCTGGTCGCCGCCATGCCGATCACCGAGGCACAGGCGTCCTCGCCCGAGATCGCCGGCGCCTTCACCGGCGCCAAGCAGAAGGGCGCGCGCCAGGCCGAGCTCGAGCAGCAATGGGCGGCCTTCGCCAAGGACCGCTATGCCCAGGCCAAGGCCAAGGCGGCCGAGGCGCTGAAGGCGGCGCAGTAAGCTAGGATAACGACGGCCGGCGCATCCGTATGACCTCCGCGTCGGCCGTCGCCGATCTTCCGCCCGTCGTCCAGGGCAAACGGCGGTTCGGCTGGGGCCAGGCCGCGCTGGCGCTGGCGATCGCGGCCTTCCTGGTGCTGTTCCTCGCCTGGCCCGTCGGCACGGTGATCGTCGCCGCCTTCACCCACAAGGGCGCGGGCGGCTTCACCCTGGTCAACTTCTACGACTTCTTCGCCACCGACCTGTTCATCCGATCGACCTGGAACTCGCTCTACGTCGCCGGCATGTCTGTCGTGCTGGCCTCGGTCTTCGCCCTGCCGCTGGCCTACATCACGACAAGGTTCGAGTTCCGCGGCACCGTGCTGATCCAGACGCTCGGCGTCGTGCCGCTGATCATGCCGCCCTTCGTCGGCGCGGTCGCGATGCAGCTGCTGTTCGGCCGCAACGGCACGGTCAACATGCTGCTGGACCAGCATCTCGGCTTCAAGATTCCGTTCATGGAGGGGCTGAACGGCGTCATCTTCGTCCAGGCCGTTCATTACTTCCCCTTCATCCTGATCAACCTCTCGGCCGCGCTGCGCAACATCGACCGGGCGATGGAGGAGGCGGCGCAGAACCTCGGCTCCTCGGGCTTCCGCCTGTTCCGCCGCATCGTCTTTCCGCTGGCCATGCCGGGCTACCTCGCCGGCGCGTCGCTGGTGTTCGTCAAGGTGTTCGACGACCTGGCGACGCCGCTCCTGCTCAACGTCAAGGACATGCTGGCGCCGCAGGCCTACCTGCGCATCACCTCCATCGGCATCGCCGACCCGATGGGCTACGTGATCTCGGTCGTCCTCATCGTGGCCTCGGTGGTCGCCATGTGGCTCTCGGCGCTCGCCATGCGCGGCAAGGACTATGCGACGGTGCAGCGCGGCGGCGGCGGGCTGGCGCGCCGGCACATGCACCCCTGGCAGGCGGTCGCCGCCTACGCCATTGTCATCCTGATCCTGCTCCTGGTGCTCGCGCCGCATATCGGGCTGCTGCTGCTCTCCTTCGCCACGATCTGGTCGTTCAGCCCCCTGCCCGACGGCTATACGCTCGCGCATTACGGCCGGGTGTTCAGCGACAGCGCCGTCTACATCACCAACACCGCGCTCTACGCGACGCTGGCCGGCGTGATCGACATCATCCTGGGCACCGCCATCGCCTACCTGGTCCTGCGCACGAAACTGGCAGGCCGGCAGTGGCTGGACTGGGGCGCCAGCGCGGCGCTGGCCGTGCCGGGCGTGGTGCTGGGCATCGGCTACCTGCGCTGCTTCTACGGCGTCACCCTGCCCGACGGCACGCCCTTGGCGGCGCTGTGGATCGTGATCGTCATCGCGCTCGCCGTGCGCCGCCTGCCCTACGCGCTGCGCGCCTGCGTCGCCGCCCTGCAGCAGGTCAGCGTGTCGCTGGAGGAAGCGGCGGAAAATTTGGGCGCGACCAAGGCGCGCACCGTGCGCCGCGTGGTCGTGCCGCTGATGACCGGCGGCATGCTGGCGGGATTCATCGCCAGCTTCGCCACCGCCGCGGTCGAGCTGTCGGCCACGATCATGCTGGTGCAGTCCAACGCCGACGCGCCGCTGGCCTACGGGCTCTATGTGTTCATGCAATCGGCGGCCGGCCGCGGCCCCGGCGCGGCGCTCGGCGTCATCGCCGTGCTGCTGGTCGCGCTCTGCACGCTTGCCTCGCATCTCGTCATCGAACGGCGCCAAAAGCCATGACTGCTGTCGCTATCAACATCGAGCAGGTGAACCTGTTTTACGGCACGAACCATGTGCTGAAGGACGTCAACCTGGACATAAGCCCGGGCGAGCTCTTCGCCTTCCTCGGCCCCTCGGGCTGCGGCAAGACGACGCTCTTGCGCCTGATCGCCGGGTTCAACACCGCCGATACCGGTCGCGTGCTGATCGACGGCAAGGACGTGTCCGCCCTGCCGCCCTGGAGGCGCGACGTCGGCCTGGTGTTCCAGAGCTACGCCCTGTGGCCGCACATGAGCGTGCGCCGCAACGTCGCCTTCGGCCTGGAGGAGCGTCGCGTGCCGCGCGCGGAGATCGAGCGCCGGGTGAATGCCGCGCTGGAACTGGTGGAACTGAGTCAACTCGCCGACCGCAGGCCGTCGCAGCTCTCGGGCGGCCAGCAGCAGCGCGTGGCCCTGGCGCGCACCATCGTCGTCGAGCCCAAGGTGCTGCTGCTCGACGAGCCGCTGTCGAACCTCGACGCCAAGCTGCGCGGCCAGGTGCGGCGCGAGCTGCGCGACCTGCAGCAGCGCCTCGGCCTGACCACCATCTTCGTGACCCACGACCAGGAAGAGGCGAACTCGATCTGCGACCGCATCGCGGTCATGAACGCGGGCGTGGTGCAGCAGGTGGGCACGCCGATGGAGCTCTACGAGCGCCCGGCCAACCTCTTCGTCGCCGGCTTCCTCGGCTCGGCCAACGTGATCGACGGCGCCAAATGGGTCGACCCTCCGGCTGGGACGCCGGCCGGCGCCAAGCTGGTATTCCGCCCGCAGGCCGCGACGCTGTCGGCGGCTTCGCAGCAGGCCTGGCTGAAGTTCGAGGGCGCCGTGGCGCATCGCGAGTTCCTGGGGTCGACCGTGCGCTACGGCGTGCGCGGCCCGGCGGGCGACGTCAGCGTCGACGTCGCGTTCCACCAGGGCCAGGCGCTGTTCGATGTCGGCCAGAGCGTGACGGTCGGCGTGCCGCAAGCCGCCGCGATGTGGCTCTCCACCTAGCCCTTCGGATAGGAGCGCGGCGTATAGACCCAGGGCGTATCGCCCGCGCGGGCGATGGTCCGGGTCTGCGATGAGCCGACGATCACCACCGTGCGCATGTCGACCTGCTCCGGCTTCAGCGCGCCCAGCGTCGTGACGGTCAGCCGCTCGCCGGCCCGGCCGACATTGTGGCCGAGCAGCACGACCGTCTCGGGCCTGCGGTGCCGGCGGAGGATCGCGATCGCCTCGTCGAACTGCGTCGGCCTGGCCTGCGAGATCGGGTTGTAGAGCGCCACCACGAGGTCGGCCGCGCCCGCCGCGTCGAGCCGCCGCGCGATGATGTCCCAGGGTTTCAAATTGTCGCTGAGCGAGATCAGCGCGAAGTCGTGGCCCAGCGGCGCGCCGGCCAGCGCCGCGGCCCCCATCGCCGCCGAGATGCCGGGGACCACCTGCAGTCGGACGCCGTGCCAGGCGGGCTCTTCCGCGCCGTCCAGCGCCTCCATCACCGCCGCCGCCATGGCGAAGACTCCCGGATCGCCGGAGCTGACGACCGCCACGTCGCGCCCCTCAGCCGCGAGGCGAAACGCGTGGCGCGCGCGATCCAGCTCCTCGCGGTTGTCGGACTCGTGGACGCGCTGGTCCGCAAGGTACGGTCCGCCCTGCTTCAGGTACGGCCCGTAACCCAGGATGTCCTGCGCCCGCGACAGCGCCGCGCGCGCGGCCGGCGCCAGCAGCGACGCATCGCCCGGCCCGAGGCCGACGACACGGAGCGATCCGCGCGGCTTGCCCGCCGGATGCACCTGGTCGGGTGATCGCGCGAGCGCGACGGCGACGCCGCCCTGTCGGACGACCGGCCGCATCGGATCGGGGACAGCGTCACGAAGCGCAGCCTCGACGTCCGCCGCGAAGCGCAGCGGCAGATCGGTCGCCACGGCCGCACCGTTGGGCGCCAGCACGAAGGCGACGGCGAGCGGCGACAGGCCGGCGGCGCGCAATCCCGTGGGGATGTCCGCCTCCGGATCGGCGAGCGCCACGACAACGACCCGCGGATGAACGATCAGCTCGTTCGCCGCAGCGTCGCGATCCTCCGGCGTCACGACAAGGCGCAATGCAGCGTCTTGCGCCAGAGCCAATTTCGACCGGTCGATCCACGGCGCGTCGCCGTCGATCTGCAGCGTCGCTCCGGCCAGCAGGTCGGACATGAAGCGCTTGCCGGCGGCCTTGTCGCGTAGCGCATAGCCCTCGGGCAGGTCCTCCAGCGTCAGGCCGAAGCGCACCTCGCCCGTCGTGGTGATCGCGGCCGTCGTGCCCAGCGCCGTGGCAATGCGGCGCGCGAGCGCATTGGCGCCGCGCAGGCCGCCGAGCAGGGGCACCACGGCGCTGCCGTCCTCGGCCACCGCGATCACCGGCGGCTCGGCGCGCTTGTCGGCCAGCAGGGCGCTGAGCGCGCGGATCACGATGCCCGCGGCGCAGAGCACGACCAGCGGCACGTCGGCGCGATAGAGATCGCGCAAGTGTTCGCCGAAGCCGTCGAAGCTGCGGTCGGCGCCCTCGACGCGGCCGGCGAGGCCGTGGATCGTCGCCGCCGAGAAGGCGTCGCGAATGCGGGTAGCGGTGGCGAGGCTCCCCTGCCCCAGGATCAGGATCGCCGGCGCGCCCAGCGGCCCCGCAGACTCGCCGCTCATCCCGACGCCCACTTCTTGCCCGGCAGCAGCACCATGGCGAAGTACGGCACCTTGGTCTCGTCGACCTCGGCGAAAGGCAGCACCTTCTGCTCGGCCATGGTCGCGCGCTCGATGTAGAGCGCCCGGTCGGCAAGGCCGAGTTCGGTCAGCACGCGCTTCACCTTGGCGAAGTTGCTGCCGAGCTTCATGATCGCCGCCGCGTCGGCCGCCTGCAGGCGCCGGCGCAGCTCGTCCTCGCCGAGCACGCCGCCCATCACGGTCAGCGTCTGGTAGCGGTAGACCAGCGGCGCGCCGAGCACCGCGGCGCAGGCGACGACCGAGTTCACGCCCGGCACCACCTCGGTCGGATAGTGCGGCGAGAGGCGGTCGAACAGGTACATGAACGAGCCGAAGAAGAACGGATCGCCCTCGCACAGGACCGCCACGTCGCGGTCCTGGTCGAGATGGCCGCCGATCTCCGCCGCCATGCCGTCGTAGAAGTCGCTGAGCGCCGTTTCGTAAAGATCGGGCAGCGGCTTCTCGATGGTGAAGGGATAGATCATCGGCAGCCTGACCTGCGCGTCGGTCAGGTGATGCTCGACGATGGTCAGCGCGTTGCTCTTGCGCTTCTTCGCCGCCGGATAGGCGACGACGTGGGACTGCTTCAACAGCCGCAGCGCCTTGAGCGTAAGAAGCTCGGGATCGCCCGGGCCGACGCCGATGCCGTAAAGTTTTCCAGTCACTTACTCGCGCTCCGTCGCCAGGGCATTGATCGCGGCGGCGGCGATGGCCGTGCCGCCGCGCCGCCCGGCCAGCGTCACATAGGGCACGCCGCGCGGATCGTCGACCAGCATCTGCTTGGCCTCGGCGGCGCCAACGAAGCCGAAGGGAAAGGCCAGGACCAACGCGGGCCTCGGCGCGCCCTCGTCCAGCAGCTCAAGAAGGCGGAAGAGCCCTGTCGCGTCGGTGCCGATCGCGACGACCGCGCCGCCGAGATGCGGCCGCCAGCCGGCGACCGTCGCGGCCTGCGGCGTGGTCGCGGGATCGGTGCGCGGCTCGAACACCACGCGATTGTTCGCCGGCAGGCGCGATCGCGTCACGCCCTCGGCGACGATGGCGCTGTCGCAGAGGATCGCGGCGCCCTGCGCCAGGGCGGCGCGCCCGGCCGTTCCCGCGCCCACGGAAAAGTGCAGGTCGTCGACGATGCCCGGCATGCCGCAGGCATGGGCCGCGCGCACCGCGAGCTTTTCCAGATCGGGCGGAATGCGCGTCAGGTCCGCTTCGGCGCGGATGATGGAAAAGGACTGGCGGTAGATCTCGTCCGCGTCGCGGATATAGGCGGTCATCAGGGCTTCAGGAAGGCGATGGCGGACTCGGGCGTGATGCGCTCGGCGATACGGCGGCCGAAGCGGTGGGGAGCGTTATCGTCCCGGGCGTAGAGGTCATAGCGTCCGGTTGCGACCGCCTCGAGCGTGAATGCGGCGACGCGCGCCGAGGCGCAGGAGCGGATGCAGCCCGAGAGGTGCAGGTCGGGCGCGATGCCCGCCGCCGCCAGCGCCGCGGCGAGGCGGAGCGCGTCGGCCTTGGTATCGGCCTTTCCGCGATCGCAGCCCGTGGTGCCGGCACAGGCCGCCAACGACGCCAGCGGATCGCCCGGCCGCGTCGCGAAGCCGAGCGCGGCAAGGTGCGCCAGCACCGCCGCGCCGTCGCGGGCCGCGACGTTCGGCAGCAGGATGCCCTGCCACGGCGTCAGGCGGATCGTGCCGTCGCCCCGCGTCGCCACGAGGTCGGCCAGCTGGCGCAGGGTCGCGGGCGTGACCCGGCCCAGCGCCGACGCGGCGCCGACGAACACGCGCCCGGCCTGGCGCTGCGCCTGGAGGCCGATGGGCCTCGGCGCGGCGGGTGCGACGCGGCGCCAGGCGTCCAGGCGCGCGGCGTCGATGTCGACGCCGGGCACCGCCGCCTGCAGCCCGGCCCGCAGCGCGTCGATCGGCTGTGCTTGCAGCAGGTCGCGATAGCGCAT
>JAEULC010000054.1 GCA_016792605.1 Rhodospirillales bacterium | reverse complement strand
CACCAAGACGCTGCCGGGCGGCCGCGTCGCCGAGCTGGTCGCCAAGGGCGAGGCCGACATCGCGATCCACCAGGTCGCCGAGATCGTGCCGGTGAAGGGCGTGAAGTATGTCGGCCCGCTGCCGGCCGCGATCAACCTGATTTCGACCTACATGGTGGCCACGGTCGAAGGCGCCTCGCCCGAAGCCAAGGCGCTGGCGGAGTTCGCCGTCAGCCCCAAGGGCGCGAAGCTGGTGGAGGAGGGCGGGCTCACGCCGGGCGGGGGCTGAGAGGCGGTCAGCCACGCTCTGCCGGCAGGTCGGGGTCGGCGCTCCACTCGGTCCAAGAGCCGTCATAGAGTCTTGCGCTGGGGTGGCCTAGAACCTTGAGTGCAAGCAAGCCGCATGCGCCGGCGTATCCCCGTCCGCAGTAGGTGATCACCTTCTTATCTGGCGTTACGCCGGCGGCGGTATAGAGCGCGGCGAGCTCCGTCGTTGAGCTGAACGTGAATGACCGGCCGCTGTTCAGCAGCTGCTCTCGTTCCGCGGCCGTGCTCGCTGCCAAGCTGGCATCGACGTTCGCAAAATATGGCACGTTGACCGCACCCGGAATGTGGCCCGGACGTTGGCCCCAAAGGTGCCGATCGCCCTTGCCGCTATAGAGCTCGGGCGTCAGGCAGTCGATGATGACGGTGTCCGCCTGGCCGAGCGACGCAACGACATCGTGCTTGCCCGCGACCCACCCGGATCGTGCTGCTGCAACAAAGCTCGCCGGATTCACCTCTGGCACGCCCGTCGACAGCGGGCGCCGCTCGAGCTGCCATTGCCGAAGTCCGCCGTCGAGGACCCGGACCCGATCGTGGCCATAGTAGGACAAGGCCCACCAAAGCCTGGCCGATCCCAGAGGAAATCCCATATTGTCGTAGGCGACGACCAGCGTGTCGTTCCCGATGCCGAGCCTTCCCATCGCGGCGGCAAAATCATTGGCTGGAGCCAGCATGTCGGGAACGCGGTGGTTCGGATCCGACAGATCCCCCTTCATGCCCGCGAACACGGCGCCGGGAATGTGGCCGGCGAGATAGCCTTCGCGGTCGTCGAAGCTGATTCCGCGGCCGTTCTCGTATCTCGAACGCCAGCGCACGTCGACGATGCGCAGATCAGGATCATTCAGGTGCTGCGACAGCCATTCAGTGCTCACGAGGGGAGAGCTAGAGCCCATCGTCGCCTCCGCCCGGCGGTTCGCGCGCCGGTTCCATCCGCGGCAATATTGCCGCGCTAGCATCCCGTGGGCAACGCTCCGTTGGCGCTGGGCGTTCTCCTCACGCAAACGCGTCGGGCATGCTCGCTTTCTTCTTGGCGATGAATTCCAGGATCGATTCGTCGATGCCCTGATCGAGCGCCGGGGCTTCGTACTCGGCCAGCATCTTCTTCCAAATCTTGTTGGCGCGGACCACGGCGTCAGGGGCGCCCTCGGCTTCCCACTGCTCGACCGAGTTGTTGTCGGCGATCGTCGAGCGGTAGAACGCGGTCTCAAAATTGGCCTGGGTGTGGGCGCAGCCGAGGAAATGCGCGCCCGGGCCGACCTCGCGGATCGCGTCCATGGCCTGTCCGTTGGGGCTCAGATCCACGCCGCCGGCCAGCACCTGCATCATGCCGAGCTGGTCGGTGTCCATCACGAACTTCTCGTAGCCCGAGGCCAATCCGCCTTCGAGCCAGCCGGCCGCGTGCAGGACGAAATTGGTGCCGGCCAGCACGGTCGGCAGGATGGTCTGCGCGCTCTCATAGGCCGCCTGGGCGTCCGGGATCTTGGAGGCGCAGAGGCTGCCGCCGGAGCGGAACGGCAGGCCGAGGCGCCGGGCGAGCTGGGCGGCGGCCAGGATCACCTGGGTCGGCTCTGGCGTGCCGAAGGTGGGGGCGCCGGACTGCATCGACATCGAGCTGGCGAAGACGCCGAAGACGACCGGCGCGCCGGGGCGGCAGAGCTGGGCCAGGGACGTGCCGGCCATGACCTCGGCCAGCACCTGGGCCAGCGTGCCGGCGACGGTGCAGGGCGACATGGCGCCGGACAGGATGAAGGGCGTCACCAGCACGGCCTGGTTGGCCTTGGCATAGACCTTGAGCGCGCCCAGCATCGTGCCGTCGAACACCATCGGCGAGTTGGCGTTGATCAGCGACAGCAGCACGGTGTTGTTTTCGACGAAGTCGCGGCCGAACAGCAGGCGCACCATCTCGACCGAGTCCGCCGCGCGCTCGGGATGCGTCACCGAGCCCATGAACGCCTTGTCGCTGTACTTGATGTGGGCATAGAGCATGTCGAGATGCCGCTTGTTGACCGGCAGGTCGACGGGCTCGCAAAGCGTGCCGCCGTTGTGGTGCATCTGTGGCGTCATGTAGGCGAGGCGGGAGAAGTTCTGGAAGTCGGCGATCGTGGCATAGCGCCGGGGCTCGTCGATCGTGCGGATGAAGGGGGGCCCATAGACCGGCGCGAACACGATCGTGTCGCCGCCGATCTCGACCGTGCGCTCGGGATTGCGCGCATGCTGCAGGAACTTGCGCGGCGCGGTCGAGCACAGCTTGCGCGCCAGGCCGCGCGGGAAATGCACCCGTGTCCCCCGGACGTCGCAGCCCGCGCCCTTCAGCAGCGCCAGGGCCTCGTCGTCGTCGCGGAACTCGATGCCGACCTCCTGCAGGATCGTCTCGGCATTGTGCTCGATGAGCTGGAGCCCTTCCTCGTTCAGGATCTCCATCAGCGGAATCCTGCGCAGGATCGCCGGGAGCTGCTTCAGCTTCACGTGGGTCCTGAGCTCGCGCCGTGCGGCGGCGCCGCGGCCGCGGCGGCCGGTGGCGGCCGGCGCGTCGGTCGAGGGGGCCCCGGGCGATAGGGGGGCGGCGGTGTCGGTCATGATGGGTGCTCCCCGGAATGGACCCGAATTATCGGTACCGCGCCCTCCGCGGCTCTGGCCATGGCGCGACACGGCCGGGTGTGTTTGCGGCGGGGCCGAGCCCGTCCCAGGGAACGAAACCGCCGCGCAGGCGTTGGCTGCCGAACGAACGCGTCCGGCGAGGATGAGCGGCCCCGACCGGAGGCCGAGCGCCCGGGCGCGACCAACCGAACAGGGTGACCCCGTGATCCGCGTGCGCGAACCGGCCGATCAGGCGCTAGCCGCCGACGCCCTGGCTGCCCGGGCGCTCGAAGACCTGGCGGCGGAGAGCGAGATCGCGGCGGCGCTTGCCGCATCGCCGATCCCCGGGCCCGCCACGCCGCCGGCCTCCGCCCCCGGCCCGCTCGGCTGGGACAAGTACTCGATGCTGCTCCTCGGCATCTTCTCGATACTGGCGCTGGCGGCGCTCTATTTCGTCCGCGAGCTGGCGATCCCCGTCGTGCTGGCGTTCATCCTCAACGCCCTGTTCCAGCCTGCCATGCGGGGGATGTCGCGGTTGCGCGTGCCCCGCGTCCTGGGCTCGCTGGCCGTCGTGGTGGCGCTGTGCGGCCTGCTCGCCGCCGTGGTGCTGCCGCTCAGCGGCCCCGCGACGGGATGGTTCGCCCAGGCGCCCCAGGCGGTCCAGAAGCTGGAGAACTGGTTCCTGGTGCTGAAGCAGCCGATGGAGCAGGTCGCCCGCGTGACGGCCGGGGTGGAGAAGCTGGCGGACAACAACGCCTCCCCGGTGATCCCGGTGACGGTCAAGGGCGAGGGCCTGGGCGGGATGCTGTTCAGCGGCACGCGCTCGGCCATCGTCGGCCTGTTCACGACAATGCTGCTGCTGTTCTTCCTGCTGATCGCCGGGGACATGTTCCTGCGCCGGCTGGTCGAGCTGCTGCCGACCTACAGCGACCGCAAGCAGGTGGTCGAGATCTCGCGCGAGATCGAGCGCAACATCTCCCAGTACTTGGTCACGATCTCGGTGATGAACCTGATCGTCGGCGTGATCACCGGCGTGGCGGCCTATTTCTGCGGCCTGGCCGATCCCGTCCTCTGGGGCACGCTGGCCTTCGTGCTCAACTACATCCCGATCATCGGCCCCCTGTGCTGCACCGCGGCGCTGTTCCTCGCGGGCATGCTGACCTTCGACTCGGCCTGGGTCGCGCTGGTTCCGGCCGGCATCTACCTCGTCGTCCACCTGATCGAGGCCGACAGCGTGACGCCGATGCTGCTCGCCAAGCGCTTCACCCTGAACCCTGTCCTGGTGATCATCGCGATCGTGTTCTGGTACTGGATGTGGGGGGTGATGGGCGCCTTCCTGGCGGTGCCGATGCTCGCTGCGTTCAAGCTGGTCTGCGACCGGGTCGCGGCGCTGACGGCGATCGGGCATTTCATCGGCGGCGATCCCCGGGCCGAGTGACTATTCTTCAAGCATCTCCCCGGATTGACGGAATGCCCGCATAGCGCGAGACTCCATGGCAATCGACCCCGGGGAGGTTGGCCCGATGTCCCGCATTGCCCTGTCCGCCGCGATCCTAGGCTTTTCCGCCGCGTCCGCGTTTGCGGCACCCCAGCCCTTGGGCCTGGTGCAGACCCTGGACCCGGCACCGCTGGTCTGCGACGCCAAGGGCAAGTGCGCGGCGATCCTGGCGTCCTTCTGCCTGCAGCAGTCGCGCCTGGCGCCCGGGCCGGGCGACCGCTACGTCGCCGCCGACAACGCGCAGATCACCCTGCGCGTGACGCGGACGAACGGGACGGTCGAGACGCTGGACGGCGCCAAGGCGCTGAACTTCGTCAGCTACACCGGCTTCGCCACCACGACCGTGGAGATCGACCGCGCCAGGCTGCCCGCCGACCTGGCCGGGGCGGTGGTCGAGGTCGGGCCGCTGGCGACGCTGCTGCCGGTGACCGCGCCCGACGACCCGTCGCCGCTGAGCGCCGAGGAGATCGCCATGGCGACCGGCGACTGGCGCCGCCAGGCCGAAGCGCTGTTCGACAAGCCGAACATGCGCTCGGACGCTACCCGCCTGGTCGCCCGCGCCGTCTCGGTCCTGCCCGAGAGCTACCGCCAGGACACCGCCGCCGGCCACAGGGCCGCTTGGGACGCCGCCATGGCCGCCCCGGGTCAGATGTTCACCGTCGAGGGCGTGCAGCTCGGCCGGCAGATGTTCCAGGCCTGCAAGACCACGGTCGACCAGAGCCTGAAATGGGCCCTGCGCAAGTGCCTGGAGAACCGCCTGGACGAGAAGCAGAAAGAGATCAACCAGGACTACTGGGACCAGCAGGGCGGGGTCTGACCCCCTGAATCGCTAGGGGAGGGGGCCCATGCTATAAGGGCGCATGGCCGACAAGCGCCGCCCCACCCTCACGACCAAGACCTACGCCGACGCGTCGACGCTGCACGCGCATGACGACCATCACCAGGTGGTGCTGCCGGTCGACGGTACGATGCGGATGACCGTGTCGGGCACGCCGGGCGACATTGCCGGAAGCCAGGGCGTCATGGTCGGCCGCAGCCTGCCGCACGAGTTCCAGGTGGCGGGCGCCAACCGCTTCGTCGTG
>JAEULC010000425.1 GCA_016792605.1 Rhodospirillales bacterium | reverse complement strand
GCAGAAGCCGTTGACGCAGGACATGTCCTTGTTGCACGAGGACTGGTCGATCGCGCGCTTACGGCCGAACTCGGTCTCCAGCGGGACCACGGAAAGACAATTCGACTTCACGCCGCAGTCGCCGCAGCCCTCGCAGACCAGGTCGTTGATGAAGGCGCGCTTGGGCGGATCGACCATGATGCCGCGCTTGCGGCGGCGGCGCTTCTCGGCGGCGCAGGTCTGGTCGTAGACGATGGCGGTGACGCCCTTCAGCTCGCGCAGCTCCTTCTGCAGCCGGTCGAGCTCGTCGCGGTGGTGCACCGTGACGCCCTGGGCGAAGTCGGCGCCGATCGGGTACTTCTCGGGCTCGTCGGAGACGACCACGACCTTCTTCACGCCCTCGCCATAGAGCTGGTGCGTGATGCCGGCGACGTCGAAATTGGCGTCGTGGCGCTGCCCACCTGTCATGGCGACCGCGTCGTTGTAGAGCAGCTTGTAGGTCATGTTGACGCCGGCCGCGACCGCCTGGCGGATCGCCAGGATGCCGGAATGGATGTAGGTGCCGTCGCCGATATTGGCGAAGACATGCGGCGTGTCGGTGAACGGCGCCTGACCGACCCAGGTGACGCCCTCGCCGCCCATCTGGGTGAAGGTCGCGGTCGAACGGTCCATCCACTGCGCCATGTAGTGGCAGCCGATGCCGGCCAGCGCACGGCTGCCCTCGGGCACCTTGGTCGAGGTGTTGTGCGGGCAGCCCGAGCAGAAATAGGGCACGCGCTTCATCTCAGGGCGCGGTTCCGCAAGTGCCTTTTCCTTCTCGTTCAGGAAGGCGAGCCGGCGCTGGATGCGCTCGGAGGTGTAGAACCGCGCAATGCGCGACGCGATCACGCGGGCGATGCGCGCCGGGGTCAGTTCGTCGTTCGACGGCAGGATCCACTCGCCCTTCTCGTCGAACTTGCCGATGACGCGCGGACGCACGTCCTCGCGCCAGTTGTAGAGCTGCTCCTTGAGCTGGTTCTCGATGACCGCGCGCTTCTCCTCGACGACGAGGATTTCCTCCAGCCCCTCGGCGAAGTGGCGCACGCCCTCGCGCTCCAAGGGCCAGGTCATGCCGATCTTGTAGACGCGCAGGCCGATCTCGGCCGCGTGCTTCTCGTCGATGCCCAGGTCTTCCAGCGCCTGCATGACGTCGAGATAGGACTTGCCGGCAGTCGCGATGCCGAAGCGCGCCTTGCCGCCGTCGATCATCACTTTGTTGAGCTTGTTGGCGCGGCAGAAGGCCAGCGCCGCATAGAGCTTGTACTTGTGCAGCCGGTACTCCTGGTCCAGCGGCGCGTCGGGCCAGCGGATGTTCAGCCCGCCCGGTGGCTTCTCGAAATCCGTCGGGATCTGAATCTCGACGCGCGTCGGGTCAATCGAGACCGAGGCCGAGCTGTCCATGATCTCGGCGATCGTCTTCATCGCCGCCCAGCCGCCCGAGTAGCGCGACATCGCCCAGCCATAGACGCCGAGGTCGAGGATGTCCTGCACGTTTGCCGGGTTCAGGACAGGGATCATCGCGTCCATGAACGCGTATTCGCTCTGGTGGGCCAGAGTCGAAGACTTGCAGGTGTGGTCGTCGCCGGCCAGGCAGAGCACGCCGCCATTGGGCGCCGAACCGGCCGCGTTGCCGTGCTTGAACGCGTCGCCGGCGCGGTCGACGCCCGGCCCCTTGCCGTACCAGATCGAGAAGATGCCGTCGTACTTCGCGCCGGGGAACAGGCCCAACTGCTGGCTGCCCCAGACCGCCGTGGCTGCAAGCTCCTCGTTGATGCCGGCGCGGAAATGGATGTGGTTCTTCTTCACGAACTCGCGCGCCTGCCAGAGGCCGAGGTCGAGATTGCCTAGGGGGGAGCCGCGGTAGCCGGAGATGAAGCAGGCGGTGTTGAGCCCGGCCGCCACGTCGCGTTGGCGCTGGATCATCGGCAGGCGGATTAGCGCCTGGGTGCCGGTCAGGAAGACCCGGCCGGATTCGAGCCGGTACTTGTCGTCCAGGCTGACTGCCGCTAGCGCCATCTCTCACCCCGTAGACGTCGCGCAGCGTGGCGTTGCGCCAACTGCGTCGCGCAATTTTCTGTCGCGTTAAGGTAATACGCGCCGAGGGGCCTGACAATGCGGCCGGGGCATCGGCGCGCAGTTGGCAGGATTTCGTCCCGAAGAGTGCGAGGGGCGCATGAAGCTTGCCGGCCGGCCGCGATCCGGGACGGAAGCTTGCGCCCGGCCCGGCAACATCGCAGGTGCGAAACGACCCGATCGCGGCTATACGAAGCGGCTGCTTTCGGCTTCCCACGGGATTTCCATGACCGTCCTTGTCACCGGCGTCGCCGGCTTCATCGGCCACTACGTCGCCCAGGCCCTGCTCGACCGCGGCGAGCGGGTGGTCGGCATCGACAACCTGAACGACTACTATGACGTGCGCCTGAAGCTGGCCCGGCTGAAGAAGCTGGAGGGGCGCAACGGCTTCGTATTCCAGAAGATGAACATCGCCGACTTCCGGCTGGTGATGGCGCTGAAGGACGCGTTCCCGGACATCGACCGGATCGTCCACCTGGCCGCGCAGGCCGGCGTCCGCTACTCGCTGATCAACCCCTTCGCCTACATGGACAGCAACGGCACCGGCCACCTGGCGCTCTTGGAGTTCGCCCGCGCCCTGCCGAAGTGCCGGTCGATGGTCTACGCCTCGTCGTCCTCGGTCTACGGTTCGAACACCAAGCTGCCCTTCTCGGTCGACGACCGCACCGACACGCCCGTCTCGCTCTACGGCGCCACCAAGAAGGCGACGGAGCTGATGAGCCAGTCCTACGCCCATCTCTACCGGATCCCGCTCATCGGCCTGCGCTTCTTTACGGTCTACGGGCCCTGGGGACGGCCCGACATGGCGGCGTTCCTGTTCGCCGACAAGATCCTGAAGGGCGAGCCGATCCCGGTGTTCAACCGCGGCGAGATGAAGCGCGACTTCACCTATATCGACGACATCGTCGCCGGCATCCTCGCCTCGCTCGACCGCCCGCCGGCCGATGGCGGCCCCGGCGACCCGCCGCACCGTGTCTACAACCTCGGCAACCACCGCTCCGAGCCTTTGCTGCGTTTCATCGGCATCCTGGAGCGCGAGCTGGGGGTGAAGGCGCAGCTCGACCTGCAGCCGATGCAGCCGGGCGACGTGCCCGAGACCTATGCAGACATCGCCGCCAGCCAGCGCGACCTGGGCTTCACGCCGACCACGCCGATTGATGTCGGGATTCCGAATTTCGTGAAGTGGCACAAGGAATACCATCGCAAGGCGTAAAGCCCGCTGCCGTGGATACGGTCTCTTAACTATCCGGCGCCCGCGCCCTTCGGCCAGGCGTTCGTTTCAGGCTTTGTTAGCCTTCCGCCGGCCATGATCGGCGCCGCTCCACGCTGGACCGTACGATGCGATTGGCTTGGCCCGACCTGTCGCGAAGTGCATGGCCCGCCCTGGCGGCGGCAATGGCGCTGCTCGCCTGTGTGGCGGCGTTCCTGGCGCATCCCTGGCCCGCCCTCGCCGCCGCCGGTGTCGGCGGCCTTTTCGCCGGCCTGTGGGTCGCGCAAGCCCGCGTCGCCCGCATCGAGGCGCAGACGGCCGAGGCGCTGGAGCAGCGCCGCCTATTGCTCGAAAGCATCGAGGTCACCCCGACGCCCTTCGCGCTCTACGACGCCGACGATCGCCTGGTCGCCAGCAATTCCAGCTATCGCGACATCCATGAGCCCGCCTTCAGCCGGCTGCGGCAACCGATCCACTATCGCGACCTGATGCTGGCGGTGGCGCGCCAGATCCTGCCGCCGGACCAGGTCGAGGCTGCGGTGCGCGAGCGCGTCGCCACCCACCGTGCCGGCGACGGAACGCCGGTCGACCGGGTATACCCAAGCGGACGCTGGTACCGCGTCCACAAGGTGCGGACGAAAAGCGGCGCCATCGCCGGCTTCGCCTCGGACGTGACCGAGTTGAAGCATCGCGAGGCCGAGCTCGTCGCCGCCGAGGCGAGGGTGCGCGACTTCGCCGAGACGGCCTCCGACTGGTTCTGGGAATCCGACCCCGCACTTCGGCTCACCTTCGTCTCGGCCAAGGCGGGAGACCAGGGATTCGATACCAGCCGCGACCTCGGCCGCGGCCTCGACGAGATCCTGGTCGGGTCGACCGACGATCCCGCCCGGGCGCAGGCATACCGCGACATGCTGGACCGCCGCGAACCCTTCCGCGAGGTGGCGCTGACGCTGACCGGCAAGGAGGGCAGCATCCGGCACCTCGCGCTGAGCGCCAAGCCCGTCATCGACGCGGGCGGCAGGTTCCTCGGATACCGCGGCATCAGTCGCGACATCAGCTCCGCCGTGTCCGGCGCCAAGGCGCTGCAGATCGCGCTCGAGCGCGCGGAGGAGGCCAACCGCAGCAAGAGCGAGTTCCTGGCCAACATGAGCCACGAGCTGCGCACGCCGCTCAACGCCATCATCGGCTTTTCGGACATGATGCGCTCGGGGCTGCCGAAGCAGGATGTCGCGCGCTACGAGTCCTATGCCGCCGACATCCATCGCAGCGGCCTGCACCTGCTGGAGCTGATCAACGACCTGCTCGACCTCGCCAAGATCGAAGCCGGCAAGATGGAGATGCATGACGAGCCCGTCGACCTGCCGGCGTTGCTTGCCGACATCCAACGGATGATGCAGGGCCAGGCGGAGCGCGCCGGATTGTCGATCGAGGTCGTCGCGAACAGGGCCATCCGATACCTGCTGGCGGACGAGCGCAGCCTGCGCCAGATCGTGCTGAACCTCGTCGCCAACGCCTTGAAGTTCACCCCGGCCGGCGGCAGGGCGACGATCGCCGTC
>JAEULC010000412.1 GCA_016792605.1 Rhodospirillales bacterium | reverse complement strand
ACTGCAGCGGCACCAGCAGCGCGTCGGCCGCGACCAGCGCGTTGAGGTTGAGCAGGCCGAGCGAGGGCGGGCAGTCGATCAGCACGTAGTCGAACTGCTGCGGCGGCGGCCGCAGGACCTGCCGCAGGCGGAACTCGCGCTCGGTCATGTCGACCAGCTCGATCTCGGCGCCGGAGAGGTCGACGGTCGAGGTCAGCACCGACAGGCCCGGGACCATGGTCGGCATGATCGCGCTTTCCAGCGACGCCTCGCCGATCAGCACGTGGTAGGTGCCGATGTCGCGCGAGCGCACGTCGATGCCCAGGCCGGTCGAGGCGTTGCCCTGCGGATCGAGATCCACAACCAAAACGCGTTTTTGGCAGGCGGCGATCGCGGTGGCCAAGTTGACCGCCGTGGTCGTCTTGCCGACGCCGCCCTTCTGGTTGGCGACGGCGAGGACGCGCGGCTGCTGGTTGCTGGCCAAGAATCCCTGTACGTCAGACATCCCGTAGCTCCCGTAAACGCACGATGACCCCTGATGGGTCGGTGATGCTTTCTAGTTCGTTGATGTGCATCGTCCATCGTTTACGGGCGTCCGTCAATTCCGTCGGGAGCCCGGCGCCCTTCAGGAACAGGCAGGTACCGTTCGGCTTCAGCAACGGCTTTGCCAGATCAAGCAGTTCCACCAGGGATGCACAGCCCCGCGCGGTGACGAAATCGCCGTCGCCGGGCGCCAGGGTCTGGGCGCGAACCGGGTGGAGCATGACTTTGGTCGCGGTGATTCGCGCTGCCTCGCGCAGAAACTCGATCTTGCGCCGGTCGGATTCGATCAGGTGGACGTCGCCGATGCCGAGGATCGCCAGGACCAGTCCGGGAAACCCGGCGCCGCTGCCCAGGTCGTAGAGACGCACGGCTTTCGGCTCGACCATCGGATAAAGTTGGGCCGAATCCAGCACGTGCCGCCGCCACACATCGGCGAGGCTCGCGGCGGAGACGAGGTTTATCCTCGCCTGCCACCGGGTCAGCAGGTCCACATAGGCCCGGAGGCGCTCCAATGTTTCACGTGAAACATTTTGTGCCGCTGCGAATGCCTCGGGTGTCAGCGGCTCAGGCATCGGCCCGGCGCTGGACGTGGCGGAGCAGGGCGATCAGGGCGGCCGGGGTGATGCCGGGGATCCGGCCCGCCGCACCGAGGGTCGCCGGCCGCGCCGCCCGCAGCTTCACCCGGGCCTCGGCCGACAGCCCGCCGATGCCGTCATAGTCGATGCCGTGCGGCAGGGTCATGGACTCCTCCCGCCGGAAGGCCTGGATGTCCGCGTCCTGCCGCGCCAGGTATCCCGCGTACTGCGCGTCGATCTCGATCTGCTCGGCGATCGCCCCAGGGATCGCGCCGAGTTCCGGCCAGACCGTTGCCAGGCGGGCGACGGTCACCTCGGGATAGGCGAGCAGGTCCAGGGCCGAGCGGACAACGCCATCGCGCGGCGTCGGCAGGCCCTGGGCCCGCAGCTTGGCATAGGAACCCCGGCAGCGGTCGAGGGCCTCGCGCGCCTTCTGACCAGCGGACAGCTTGGCCCCGAATGCCTGCGCCCGAGCCGACCCGACGCAGCCGAGGGCGGTGCCGGCCGGAGTCAGGCGCTGGTCGGCATTATCGGCGCGGAGCAGGAGGCGATACTCCGCCCGGGACGTGAACATGCGGTAGGGCTCGGCCGTCCCCTGGGTCACCAGGTCGTCGATCATGACTCCGATATAGGCCGTCGCCCGGTCGAGAATGAAGGGCGTTGCCCCCGAGCAGGCCCGGGCGGCGTTGAGCCCGGCCATCAGGCCCTGGCCCGCCGCCTCCTCGTAGCCGGTGGTCCCATTAATCTGGCCGGCGAAATACAAGCCATTGATTTTATTGGTCTCCAGGCTCGGTTTCAGCTCGCGCGGATCGACGAAATCATACTCGATCGCATAGCCCGGCCGGACGATGGCTGTCCGTTCCAGGCCCGGAATGGTCCGCAGAATCTCGGCTTGGATCTCGGCCGGCAGCGAGGTCGAGATCCCGTTCGGGTAGACGGTCGGATCGTCCAGCCCCTCGGGCTCCAGGAAGATCTGGTGGCGCGACCGGTCCGCGAAGCGGACCACCTTGTCCTCGATCGACGGGCAGTAGCGGGGCCCCGTGGACTCGATCTGGCCGGAATACATCGGCGCCCGGTGCAGGTTCGCCTGGATGATCGCGTGGGTTTCCGGCGTCGTCTCGGTGATCCCGCAATCGATCTGCGGCGTCTCGATCCGCTCGGTCAGGAACGAGAAGGGCGGCGGCGGCACGTCGCCGGGCTGGCGGGCGACTCCCGCCCAGTCGATCGTCCGCCCGTCGAGCCGCGGCGGGGTGCCCGTCTTGAGCCGGCCGACCCGGAACTCCAGGCGCTTCAGCGTATCCGCCAGGCCGACCGACGGCGCCTCGCCGACCCGGCCGGCGGCCGTCTTCTGCTCGCCGATATGGATCAGCCCGCGCAGGAAGGTCCCGGTGGTCAGGACCACGGCGCCGGAGCGGATCGTCTCGCCGGACGCCAGGACCACCCCGGTCACCCGGTTCGTAGCGTCGAGCGTCAGGTCCTCGACCGCGCCGGCCCGGATCGCCAGGTTCGGCTGCTCGGCGAGCACCGACTGCATGGCCTGGCGGTAGAGTTTCCGGTCGGCCTGCGCCCTGGGGCCCCGGACGGCCGGGCCCTTGCTGCGATTGAGAACGCGAAACTGTATCCCGGCCCGGTCGATGACCCGGCCCATGATCCCGTCGAGGGCGTCGATCTCCCGGACCAGGTGGCCCTTGCCCAGGCCACCGATGGCCGGATTGCAGGACATCTCGCCGATCGTCTCGAACCGGTGGGTCAGTAACAAGGTCTGGGCCCCGACCCGCGCGGCGGCCGCCGCGGCCTCACACCCCGCGTGGCCGCCTCCGACGACAATGACATCCCATTGATGCATCAGCGATATTTACGGGGGGTCCGCGCCAAAGTCAAAATCCCGGGCGCCACAATGTTTCACGTGAAACATACCCACTAGATCTAGAGAACGTATGCCTCGTATCCCACAAATAGTGGGTCACTTGCCGATGCAGAACTCCCGGAACACGACGTCCAGTACGTCGTCCACCTCGACCCGGCCGGTGATCCTGCCCAGAGACCGGGCTGCCAGCCGGAGGTCCTCGGCCAGGAGTTCGACCGCCGGCACCGCCCCGGCCCGCTCCAGGGCGTCCGCGGCCGTCCCCAGGGCGGCGCGGTGCCGGGCACGGGTCAGGACGGGGGACCCAGCCGTATCGCTCAAGGCCCGGACTCGGTCGGCAATCGCCGCCCGCGCCGCGGCAAACCCGTCGCCGGTCACGAGCGAGACCGGCAGGACCGGCCGCCCTTGGAAAGCCAGCGGACCCGGGACGGGGCGCAGGTCGTTCTTGTTCAGGAGGACTATGACCTCGGCCGGCAGGGTGCGGATCCCGGCCGGCTCGGCCCCCGGCCAAGTCGTGGCGTCCAGTACCAGCACGACGAGGTCGGCCTGATCCGCCCGGCCGCGCGCGCGGCGGACCCCCTCGGCCTCGACCGGGTCGGTCGTATCGCGCAAGCCCGCCGTGTCGGCGATCCGCACCGGGAACCCGTCGAGGTCGAGGTCGATGTCGATCACGTCCCGCGTCGTCCCGGCGATGGGCGACACGATGGCCGCGTCGCGCTCCGCCAACCTGTTGAGAAGGGTGGATTTTCCGGCATTCGGCGGGCCGACGATCGCGACCTGCACCCCCGACCGCAGGCGCTGGCCGCGGTGCCCGTCGTCGAGATGCCGGCGGATTTCCCGTGCCAGGTCGGCCGCGACGCGCCTGCCGCCCTCCGCCACGTCGGCCGGCACTTCCTCCTCGCTGAAGTCGATCCCGACCTCTACCAGGGCCATCGCCTTCACCAGTCGCGCCCGCCAATCCTCGTAGAGCCGCAGCAGGGCGCCATCCATCTGGCGGATCGCCTGGCGCCGCTGCGCCGCGGTTTCGGCGGCCACGAGGTCGGCAAGCCCCTCGACCGCCGTCAGGTCGAGCTTGCCGTTGAGGAAGGCGCGGCGCGTGAACTCTCCCGGCTCGGCCGGCCGCAGGCCTTCCAAACCGGCCAGGACGTCCGCGACGCCCGCAACGACGGCCGGGCCGCCATGCAGGTGGAACTCGGCCATGTCCTCGCCGGTCTCGCTGCGCGGCCCCGGAAACCACAGCGCCAGGGCCCGATCCAGGGTTTCGTCGGTCTTGGGATGGCGCAGGCGGCGGAAGGCGGCGAAGCGCGGCTCGGGCAGCGTGCCGCCGGCGATGGCCAACAGCGCCGCGCCGGCGCGCGGGCCCGACAGGCGCAGCACGGCAACGCCGGCGCGACCGCGGCCGCTGGACAGGGCGAAGATCGTGTCGGTCATGGGCTGCGGAGTTTTGCAGCCCTGGCGGGGCACGCGCTACTTCTTCTTGGGCGGAACCTGGTCGGGCATCAGCATCAGGCGCTGGACGCGACCGCCGTTCTTCAGGTGGGTCTCGAGGATCTCGTCGACGTCCTCGCGCGACTGCACCGAGTACCAGACGCCCTCGGGATAAATCACCATGGTCGGCCCGAGCTCGCAGCGGTCGAGGCAGCCGGCGCTGTTGATCCGCACCTTGTCGAAGCCCATCTCCTTGGCCCGCGCCTTCATGTAGTCGCGCAGCTTTTCCGACCCGCGCGACTTGCAGCAGCCGCGCGGATGGCCGGCCATGCGCTCGTTGGTGCAGCAGAAGACATGGCGTTCGTAGAACAGGGCCGGGTCGGCCTTCGTGTTCGGCGAAACTTCGTTCACGGCGCGGCGGCCCTTTCAATCACGGGACGGGGAGGCGGCGGGGATCGCCAAAACCACAGATAAAACAGGGTTGAGCGCCTTCCACACGGCTTACACTATAGGCGCTCGGCGCCGCGCCGCAATCCGCCCGCGGCCGCTCGTTTCACGATAGGGGCATGCATGTCGCGCAACCTGTTGGGCGAAGAGACCAGCCCCTACCTGCTGCAGCACAAGGACAACCCGGTGCACTGGCGCGCCTGGGGCGAAGCAGCGCTGGCCGAGGCCCGGGCGGCGAACAAGCCGATCCTGCTGTCGATCGGCTACGCCGCCTGCCACTGGTGCCACGTGATGGCGCATGAGAGCTTCGAGGACGAGGCCATCGCGGCCCAGATGAACGAGCTGTTCGTCAACATCAAGGTCGACCGCGAGGAGCGGCCGGACCTCGACACGATCTACCAGTCGGCGCTAGCGATGCTGGGCCAGCAGGGCGGCTGGCCGCTGACCATGTTCCTGACCCCTTCGGGCGAGCCGTTCTGGGGCGGCACCTACTTCCCACCCAAGCCGCGCTACGGCCGGCCCGGCTTCCCCGAGCTGCTGAACGGCGTGGCGCAGGTCTACCGCGACGACCCGGCGAAGGTGACGAAGAACGTCGAGGCGCTGCGCGAGGGCCTAGGCAAGCTGGCCAAGCAGCAGCCGGGCCAGGGTATCGCCAACGAGATGATCGACCGCATCGCCGAGCGCCTGGCGCGCGAGGTCGATCCGTTCCACGGCGGCGTCGGCAGCGCGCCGAAATTCCCGCAGCCCGGCATCTTCGAGCTTCTGTGGCGCGCCTGGCTGCGCAGCGGCCGCCAGCCCTATCGCCAGGCCGTGCTGGTGACGCTGACCGCGATGTGCCAGGGCGGCATCTACGACCATCTCGGCGGCGGCTTCGCGCGCTACTCGACCGACGAGCGCTGGCTGGCGCCGCATTTCGAGAAGATGCTCTACGACAACGCGCAGATGATCGAGCTCCTGGCGCTGGTCTGGCAGGAGACGCGCACGCCCCTCTACGCGACGCGGATCGCGGAGACGGTCGACTGGGTGCTGCGCGAGATGATCGCGCCCAATGGCGCCAATGGGGGTGGGGGGTTCTCGGCGACCATCGACGCGGACAGCGAGGGCGAGGAGGGCAAGTTCTACGTCTGGAGCGCCCAGGAGATCGACGCGCTGCTGGGGCCCGACGCCGCGCTGTTCAAGCAGTTCTACGACGTGACGCCGGCCGGCAATTGGGAGCACAAGACGATCCTGAACCGCCGCGCCTACACCCACGAGCCCACGCCCGACCAAGAAAAGTCGCTGGCCGAGAGCCGCAGGATCCTGTTCGCCGCGCGCGCCCAGCGCATTCCGCCCGGCCTGGACGACAAGGTGCTGGCGGACTGGAACGGCCTGATGATCGCGGCGCTGGCCAAGGTGTCGCGCGTGTTCGACCAGCCGGCCTGGCTCGCCGCGGCGAAGAACGCCTTCGCGTTCGTCGCCACGACCATGAACCGCGACGGACGCCTGCTGCACGCCTGGCGCAACGGCAAGCTCGCCCATCCCGCCACGCTCGACGACTACGCCAACATGACCCGCGCGGCACTGGCCCTGCACGAGGTGACAGGCGAGGCGGCCTACGTGGACCAGGCCCGGGGCTGGGTCGCGGTGCTGGACAAGCACTACTGGGACGCGGAGGGCGGTGGCTACTTCTTCACCGCGGACGACACCACCGGGCTGATCGTGCGCACCAAGACCGCCAGCGACAACGCCGTGCCGGCGGGCAACGGCACGATGGTCGGCGTGCTGGCGCAGCTTCACATCGCCACGGGCGACGACGCCTACCGCGCCCGCGCCGAGGCGATAGTGGCGCTGTTCTCGGGCGACCTGCAGCGCAACTTCTTCCCGCTGTCGACCCTCATCAACAATGCCGAGACGCTGCACGAGCCGCTGCAGATCGTCATCGCCGGCGGGCGCGACGATGCCGGCACGAAGGCGCTGCTGCGCGCGGCGCTCGGCCAGTCCCTGCCCGACGCGACGATCCAGATCGCCCCGCCGGACGCTGCCGCGCTGCCGCAAAGCCACCCCGCGCACGGCAAGGGGCTGGTCGAGGGCCAGCCGGCGGCCTATGTATGCCGAGGGCCGGTCTGCTCCCTGCCGATCGTGGACCCGGCCCAGCTCGCAACGGTCCTGAAGGACGAATGACCAGTTTACGCCACACGGGCCTGCGTCACGTCGACTCGCCCCTGGGAGTCCTGACCGTCGCTGCCGAGAACGGCGCGATTACCCGGCTGCATTTCGGCGTCATCGGGCCCGAGGCGCGCCGCGACGATCCCGTGCTGGTCGAGGCCGAACGCCAGCTCCAGGCCTATTTTGCCGGCACGCTCCACGACTTCGACCTGCCGCTCGACGCCCCGGGCAACGAGCTGGAACGCGGCGTATGGGACGCGATGCTCCGCATCCCCTATGGCCGGACGCGGACCTATGGCGAGGTGGCGGCCGAGCTCGGCGCCATCGCGCGGAATGTCGGTACGGCCTGCGGCGCCAACCCGATCGCCATCGTCATTCCCTGCCACCGCATCGTCGGCGCCCAGGGCAAGCTGACCGGCTATTCGGGCGGCGAGGGCGTCAAGACCAAGGCTTGGCTGCTCGGCCACGAGGGCTGGCGCCCGCCCAGCGTACCGGAGGCGCAGCTCTCGCTTTTCGGCTAGGCCGGTGACACGTCCCTGACCGCGCGCTAGCATCGCCGCAATCAACAGAAATCGCCCGTCCTGGAGGAGATCCCATGCCAGACATCAAGATCGCTGCCCGCGACGGCGGCAGCTTCAGCGGCTACCTCGCCAAGCCCGCCTCGGGCAGCGGCCCGGGCATCGTGGTGATCCAGGAGATCTTCGGCGTGAACCAGGTGATGCGCGGCATCACCGACGCGCTGGCGAAGCAGGGCTACCTGGCGCTCTGCCCCGATCTCTTCTGGCGCCAAGAGCCGGGCATCCAGATCACCGACAAGACCGAGGCCGAGTGGCAGCGCGCCTTCCAGCTCTTCAACGGCTTCAATGTCGACCTGGGCGTCGAGGACCTGAAGGCGACGCTCGACGCGCTGCGCAAGACGCCGGGCTGCAGCGGCAAGGTCGGCACGGTCGGCTACTGCCTGGGCGGCAAGCTCGCCTTCCTGATGGCGACGCGGTCCTCGGCGGACTGCAACGTGTCGTACTACGGCGTCGGCCTCGATGGCATCCTCGGCGAGGCGTCGAAGATCACCAAGCCGACGATGCTGCACATCGCCGAGCTGGACAAGTTCGTGCCGCCCGAGGCGCAGAAGAAGGTCAAGGACGGGCTCGCCGGCAACAAGCATGTGACGATCCATTCCTATCCCGGCGTCGACCACGCCTTCGCGCGCGAGGGCGGGCAGCACTGGAACGCCCAGGCCGCCGGCCTGGCCAACCAGCGCTCGGCCGAGTTTTTCCGCAAGCATCTCGGCTGACGCCGGGCAACAGGGGGACATCGAACATGGTGAAGGCAATCCGCATCCACGAGACCGGCGGCCCGGACAAGATGGTGTGGGAGGACGTCGAGGTCGCGGCACCCGGCCCCGGCCAGGTGCTGGTGAAGTCGACGGCGGTCGGGCTCAACTACATCGACACCTATCATCGCAGCGGCCTCTATCCGATGCCGATGCCGCTGGTGCTCGGCATGGAGGGCGCCGGCGTGGTCGAGGCGGTCGGGCCGAAGGTGAAGGAGTTCAAGAAGGGCGACCGCGTCGCCTATGCGGCGCCCATCGGCGCCTATGCCGAGAAGTGCGTGCGCCCGGCCGACCGCTGCGTCAAGATTCCGGCCGGCGTCGACGACAAGCTCGCCGCCTCGATCATGCTGAAGGGCATGACGAGCTGGTATCTCTGCCGCCGCGTCTACAAGGTGAAGAAGGGCGACACGGTGCTGGTGCTGGCGGCCGCCGGCGGCGTCGGCCAGATCCTGTCGCAGTGGTGCAAGGCACTCGGCGCCACGGTGATCGGCACGGTCGGCAGCGACGAGAAGGTCGCCATCGCCAAGAAGGCGGGCTGCAAGCACGTCATCGTCACCTCGCGCGAGAAGATGGCGGAGCGCGTCAAGGAGATCACCAAGGGCAAGGGCGTGCCGGTGGTCTATGACGGCGTCGGCAAGGACACATTCATGGAGTCGCTCGACTGCCTGGCGCCGCTCGGCATGATGGCCAGCTTCGGCAACGCGTCGGGTGCCGTGCCGCCGGTCAATATCGGCATCCTGGCGCAGAAGGGCTCGCTGTTCCTGACCCGCCCGACGCTGGTGACCTACACCGCCAAGCGCGAGGACTTGGTGAAGGCGGCGAAGGACCTGTTCGCGGTGATCAAGAGCGGCAAGGTGAAGGTCTCGATCAACCAGACCTACGCGCTGAAGGACGCAGCCCAGGCCCACCGCGACCTCGAGGCGCGCAAGACCACGGGCTCGACGGTGCTGCTGCCCTAGCCAAGGGCCGGCCGCGCAAGCCGTTGTCCTGAAAGGATTTAGTCGAGGAAATTGGGCCGCCCCGGCGCACAGCCGGAGCGGCCCGCGCTTTTTCCTTCAGCGTTTCTTTAACCTTGCACGCAAAAATCACCGGGCGGCACGGTACAGGTACCCCGTAACGTCCATGTTCCCGCTCCTGCGCTACTTCTCGCTGACCAGCCTCGGTGCGCTCGCCGTCGCGCTGGGCGTCGTGCTGTGGTTCGCGCAGGACGCCTCGAGGCAGCACCTGTTCAGGCTCGGGCAGGAAAACAACATCGCGCTGACCCGCGCCTTCACCAACTCGGTCTGGCCGAACTATTCGACATTCCTTTTCGACATCTTCGACGAGGACGGCACGACCATCCGCGAACACCCGACGACCCCGGAGCTGGACGAGGCCATCCGCGCGCTCACGGCCGGGCTGACGGTGCTCAAGGTCAAGATCTACAGCCCCGCGGGCAACACCGTGTTCTCCACCGAACCGGCCCAGATCGGCGACCGCCGACCCACGCATCCCGCGATCGTCGCGGCCCGAAACGGCGGAGTCACCAGCGAGATGATCGAGCGCGGCCGCTTCAGCGCAATGGACGGCGAGCGCGGCCACGTGCACCTGATCGCCAGCTATGTCCCGATCCAGGACCAGGCGGCCAAGGTCGTCGGGGTGATGGAGGTGTACAACGACATCACCGCGCTGGTCGCCCAGGCCAATCGCGAAGCCTGGAACCTGGCGACGAGGCTGGGAACCGCCTTCGCGGTACTGTACCTCGCCCTGTTCCTCGTCGTGCGTCACGGCGACCGCCTGCTGCGCCGGCAATACGCCGAGATCAGCGCCGGCCACGAGCAGGCCCGCGCCCAGGCCCTGCGGCTGGAGAAGGAGATCGCCGACCGGCAGCGCGTCGAGCGCGAAGTCCTCGTGCTGCGCGAGGTGCAGGTCAACCAGCGCGCGCTCCGCACCCTGGTCGCCAATCTCAGCCACGAACTCCGCACGCCGCTGAATGCGATCATCGGCTTCGCCCAGATCATTGCCGGCAAGTCGCTCGGCCCTGGCGAGGTCGACCGCTATGCCGGCTACGCGCGCGACATCGAGAGCTCGGGCCAGCACCTGCTGTCGATCATCAACACCATGCTGGACCTGGCGAAGGCCGAGGCCGGCAAGATGGACCTGACCGAAACCGTGTTCGATCCCGCACGCACCGTCGCCGACTGCATCCACATGCTGCAGCAGCAGGCGGCTGCCGCCGGCGTTGACCTGGTCCATCGCCGCCGCTCAGCGCCGGCTGATCTTTGCGCCGACGAGCGCATGGTCCGCCAGATCGTCCTCAACCTTCTCTCCAACGCCGTGAAGTTCACCCCGGCGGGCGGCCGCGTCGAGATCGATACGGGCCTCGATGCCGACGGGACCTACTGCCTCACCGTGTCGGATACCGGCGCCGGCATCGCCGAGGACATGATCCCGCGGGTGATGTCGCCGTTCGGCCAGGTCGACGATGCGCTGAGCCGCCGCCACCAAGGCACCGGCCTGGGCCTGCCGATCGTCAAGTCGCTGGTCGACCTGCATGGCGGCGCGTTCGGCCTTGAAAGCGAGGTCGGCCGCGGCACAAGCGTCAGCGTCCGCTTCCCGGCCCGGCGCACGCGCCTGCGCGCGGCATAGGGTCAGTCGACGATGAAGAGCTTGGCGCCGGTCTCGGTGGAGGACTGGTGCGCCTCGGCGTTGTCGGCGACCTGGTAGCTGATCCCGGGCTTCATCTCGAACACGCGCCCGTCCTTCAATTCCGTGCGCATGCTGCCCTCGAGCACCAGCAGGATGTGGCCCTTCACGCACCAGTGGTCGGCGAGGTAGCCGGGCGAGTACTCGACCATGCGCACGCGGATGTCGCCGAACTGGCGTGTCCGCCAGCGCGCCTCGCCCCTCTCGCCCTTGTGGACGGTGACCGGGACATCGTCCCAGTCGGTGGTGCCGAAGGGAATGCCGGCCATCTGCATTGCGACCGGCCTTCCGCTACTGGTTCATCGACTGGAAGAAGTCGGCGTTCGACTTGGCGTGCTTCAGCTTGTCGAGCAGGAACTCCATCGCATCGACCGTGCCCATCGGCATCAGGATGCGGCGCAACACCCACATCTTCGACAGGATGCCCTTGTCGAGCAACAGTTCTTCCTTGCGCGTGCCCGACTTGGTGATGTCGATCGCCGGGAAGGTGCGCTTGTCGGAGAGCTTGCGGTCCAGGATGATTTCCGAGTTGCCGGTGCCCTTGAACTCTTCGAAAATCACCTCGTCCATGCGGCTGCCGGTGTCGATCAGCGCGGTCGCGATGATGGTCAGCGAGCCGCCTTCCTCGATGTTGCGCGCCGCGCCGAAGAAGCGCTTGGGGCGCTGCAGCGCGTTGGCGTCGACGCCGCCGGTGAGCACCTTGCCCGACGACGGCACGACGGTATTGTAGGCGCGCGCCAGGCGGGTGATCGAATCCAGCAGGATCACCACGTCGCGCTTGTGCTCGACCAGGCGCTTGGCCTTCTCGATCACCATCTCGGCGACCTGCACGTGGCGCGAGGCCGGCTCGTCGAAGGTGGAGCTGACGACCTCACCCTTCACCGAGCGGGCCATGTCGGTCACTTCCTCGGGCCGCTCGTCGATCAGCAGCACGATCAGGAACACTTCGGGATGGTTGACCGAGATCGCGTGCGCCATGTTCTGCAGCAGCACGGTCTTGCCGGTACGCGGCGGGGCGACGATCAGGCCGCGCTGGCCCTTGCCCTGCGGCGCGATCAGGTCGATCACCCGGGTCGACATGTCGTGGCGAATATCGGACACGCCCTTCATGCCCTTGCCCTTGGCCGGCGGCGCGGCGGCGACGGGCATGTCGGCGTCTTCCAGCGCCTTCGGGTCCTTGGCCTTGCGCGTGGCCACGGGCAGCGGCGGCGCGCCGAGCTCGAGCTCCAGCTTCAGCCGGTCGTCGGGATAGAGCGGCGTGAGGTTGTCGAAGTTGATGCGGTGCCGCACGTTCTCGGGCGGCTCGAAATTGATGTTGTTGACCTTGAGCAGGGCGAAATACCGCTCGCCGTCCTTGGGCGACCGGATCTGGCCGTCGACCGTGTCGCCGGTCCGGAGGCCGAAGCGGCGCACCTGGCTCGGCGAGACGTAGATGTCGTCAGGCCCGGGCAGGTAGTTCGCCTCGGGCGACCGCAGGAAGCCGAAGCCGTCGGAAAGGATCTCCAGCACGCCGTCGCCGTAGATCGCCTGGTCGTTGTCGGCCAGCTGCTTCAGGATCGCGAACATCATGTCCTGCTTGCGCAGGGTGCTCGCGTTCTCGATCTGCAGCTCCTCGGCGAATGCCAGGAGGTCGGCAGGGGTCTTGGCCTTGAGTTCTTTGAGATTCATCGCGCGAAAACGCTCTTTTGACGTCGGGAGAGAAGGGGGCAGCCGCGTTTTAAGCTTGAAACCCATCGCCCGCCCCGTGGGGGGCCTGGCGGAAACGCGGCAATGCGCTTTGAGAGGTTCGAACGGCGGAACCGCCGTATGGCGTTAACAATTGCCGATCCCGGCCCAAAGGTCAAGGCAAATTGGCGCGGAACTAGAACGGTTTGACAACAACCAGGATCACGATCGCGATCAGGACCAGCGTCGGGACCTCGTTGGCGATGCGGTAGAACCGGGCCGGGCGGGTGTTCCGGTCGGCGGCGAAATCCCGCCGCCAGCGCGACAGCGCCCCGTGGATCGCGCCCATGAGAAGGACCAGCACGATCTTGGCGTGGAGCCAGCCCTGGCTCCAGTCCTGGACGAACAGCAGCAGCCCGCCGAACAGGAACGCTGCGAACATCGCCGGGTTGATGATCGCGCGCAGCAGGCGGCGCTCCATGACCTTCAGCGTCTCCGACAGCTCGGAGCCAGGCTTGGCCGAGGCGTGGTAGACGAACAGCCTGGGCAGGTAGAGCATCCCTGCCATCCACGCCATCACGCTGATGAGGTGGAGCGCCTTGATCCAGTAGTACCACTCGGCCACGAACGCCTTCATCGCGTCGCCGCCTCTGCCTGCATGGCGCAGCGCGCAAACCCGGCCGGGCACAGCATCGCGCCCTCGGACGAGGCGACCGGCGCCGACCGCGCCAGCGCGTCGCGCACCGCCCGGGCAAGCCCGTCGACGAAGGCGCCCGCGTCACCGACCGTCGGCACGCGCAGATAGGCCGGCGCCCCGCCCTCCTCGGCCAGGTGCCGGTACTCGATGTCCAGTTCCACCAGGGTTTCGGAATGCTCCGACACGAAGGCGATCGGAAAGATCACGATCGGGCGCTTCTCCTGGGCGGCACGCCTGATCTCCGCGTCGGTATAGGGACCGAGCCACTCCAGCGGCCCCACGCGGCTCTGGTAGCAGACCACCGAGTCGAGGTCGCTCCATGCCGGCGCCCTTGCCTTGATGGCGTCGACGATCGCCTTCGCGCTCTGCTCGACCTGCGCCTGGTACGGATCGCCCCGCTGCACGGTCTTCTTCGGCAGGCCGTGCGCGGACAGCAGCAGCCGCGGCCGCCCCAGCGCCTTCGCCTCGCCCAGGCGCGCCAGGATCAGGTCGACCGCGGCGGCGACGAATCCCGGCTCCCGCGGATAGCAGCAGACCACGCGGGTCGGCGCGTCCAGCCCCGCGCTGCGCGTCGCCTCGCGCCAGCGCTTGACGGACGATCCCGTCGTCGTGCCGGAGAACTGGGGGTAGAGCGGCAGCAGCACCACGTCGGTGGGGCCGTACTGCTTCACCGCGGCAACCGTCGCCTCGGTCAGCGGATGCCAATAGCGCATGGCGATGAAGGCCTTCACCGCGCCCAGGTCCGACAGGCTGCGTTCCAGCGCCCGCGCCTGCAGCTCGGTGTTCGGCAGCAGTGGCGAGGCGCCGCCGATCTTCGCATAGACCTCGCGCGCATAAGGCGCCCGCCGCGTCGAGATCACCCGCGCCAGCAGCCAGCGCAGCGGGCCGGGCACTTCCAGGATCGCCGGGTCGCTGAACAGGTTGCGAAGGAAGGGTTGCACAGCCTCCGGCGAATCCGGACCGCCCAGGTTCATCAGCACGACCGCCAGGCGGCGCGCGCTCATGCGTTCCGGTCCCGGACGATCTTGATCAGCTCGGCGACATGCTCGGGCGGCGTCTCCGGCACGATGCCGTGGCCGAGGTTGAACACAAAGGGACCGCCCTTGAGCGCCGCCAGGATCGCCTGCGCTTCCTCGCGCAGCGCCCTGCCGCCGACCACGAGCGCGCGCGGATCGAGATTGCCCTGGACCGGGCAGCGTTCCTGCAGCGCGCCGGCAAGGCTCATCGGCACGGTCGTATCCAGGCTCACCGCGGTCACGCCGGTCTCGCGCACGTAGTCCGCGTACATCATCCCCGCGCCGCGCGGAAAGCCGATGAGCGGCACGCCGGGACAGCGCTGCTTCAACTGGTCCACGATCGCCCTGGTCGGCGCGATCACCCAGCGCCGGAACTGCGGCTCGGACAAGACGCCGGCCCAGCTGTCGAAGAGCTGCAGCACTTCGGCGCCCGCTTCGACCTGGGCCGACAGGTATTCCACCGTCGCCGCCACGACGAGGTCGATCAGCGCACCGAATCCGTCCGGATCGCGATAGGCGAAGTCCTTCAGCCTGGCGAAATCGCTGCCCGACGCGCCCTCGACCATGTAGCTGGCAACGGTCCAGGGCGCGCCGGCGAACCCGATCAGCGTCGTCTCCGTCGGCAATTCGCGGCGCAGGCGGCGCAGGGTCTCGAACACCGGCTGCAGCGACGCCAGGACCCGGCTGCGGTCGAGCCGGCCCAGGTCCGCCGCCTGCGTCACCGGATCGAGCTTCGGCCCCTCGCCCTCGACGAACCAGACGCGCTGGCCGAGCGCATAGGGAACGACCAGGATGTCGGAGAACAGGATCGAGGCGTCGAATCCGTAGCGCCGGATCGGCTGCAGCGTAACCTCGACCGCGAGGTCGGGATTGAAGCACAGGTCGAGAAAGGTCTTGGCCTTGGCGCGCGTCGCCCGGTATTCCGGCAGATAGCGCCCGGCCTGGCGCATCAGCCAGATCGGCGGCGGCGACACCGTCTCGCCCGCCAGCGTACGCAGCATGGTCCTGGTTGGTCGCGCTGGATTGGCCGAAAGGGTCACGAAACGAACCTCCCCCTTGGTCCGCCGGGGC
>JAEULC010000404.1 GCA_016792605.1 Rhodospirillales bacterium | reverse complement strand
CTGCCGTCGGTCGCGCTCGGCCTGGCCTATGTCGCCCTGATCGCGCGGATCACCCGCACGACGATGCTGGACGTGCTGGCGGAGGACTACATGCGCACGGCCCGCGCCAAGGGCGTTTCCCCCAGGCCGATGCTGCTGAAGCACGCGCTCAAGAACGCCGCCGTGCCAATCGTGACCGTGATCGGCATCGGCGTCGCCCTGCTGATCGGCGGCGTCGTGATCACGGAGACCGTGTTCAACATCCCCGGTATCGGCCGGCTGGTGGTCGACGCCATCGCGCGCCGCGACTACCCGATCATCCAGGGAGTCATCATGCTGTTTTCCGGCATCTACGTGCTGGTCAACCTGATGGTCGACCTGTCCTATACCGTGCTCGACCCCCGGATCCGGTACTGACATGGCCGTCGACGCAGCCCCGGCGCCCGCCGCCGCCAGAGGGAGCCTGGCGAATTTCGCCTGGCGACACCCGACCATCGTGCTCGGCGGCACGCTGCTGCTGCTGACGACCCTGATCGCGATCTTCGCGCCCTGGGTCGCCAGCCAGGACCCGCGCTTCATGGCCCCGGTCAACCGGCTGCAGGCGCCGTCCGCCGCGTTCTGGTTCGGGACCGACAATCTGGGCCGCGACATCTTCGCCCGCACGGTCTTTGGCGCGCGCATCTCGCTGGTCGTGGGCCTGTCGGTCGCGATCATCTCGATCGTGATCGGCCTCGCGATCGGGCTCGCGGCTGGCTACTACCGCAAGTTCGACAGCGTCATCATGCGGGTGATGGACGGGATGATGGCAATCCCGGCGATCCTGCTCGCCATCGCGCTGGTTTCCCTCAACCGCGCCAGCGTCGGCATCGTCATCGTCGCAATCGCGATCCCCGAGATCCCGCGCGTGGTGCGGCTGGTGCGCTCGGTCGTGCTGACGACCCGCGAGCAACCCTATGTCGAGGCGGCAATCGGCGGCGGCAGCCGGGACTGGAAGATCATCGGCCGCCACCTGCTGCCGTCGACCATCGCCCCCCTGGTGGTGCAGGCGACCTACATCACCGCCTCGGCGATCCTGACCGAGGCGGCGCTGTCGTTCCTCGGCGTCGGCGTGCCGCCCGAGATCCCGACCTGGGGCAACATGATCGCGTCGAGCCGCCTGTTCCTGGCCCGCGCGCCGTGGACGATCTTCTTCCCCGGCGCCTGCCTGGCCCTGGTGATCCTGGCGGTCAACCTGGTCGGCGACGGGCTGCGCGACCGGCTGGACCCGCGGCTGCGGCGGCGGATGTGACCTTGCAGGAAGGGACGACCGCTGCTCCGCTGCTCAAGGTCAACGACCTTTGCACGCAGTTCTTCACGCTCGACGGCGTGACCCGCGCGGTCGACGGCGTCGGCTTCGCAATCGGCGCCGGTGAGACCCTCGGCATCGTTGGCGAGTCCGGCTGCGGCAAGAGCGTCACGGCGCTGTCGATCATGCGCCTGCTGCCACCGCGTCTAGGCCGCATCGTCTCGGGCTCGGTCGAGTTCGACGGCGTAGACCTGGCGGCGCTCAGCGAGGCCGAGATGCGCGCCGTGCGCGGCAACCGCATCGCGATGATCTTCCAGGAGCCGATGACCAGCCTGAACCCGGTGCTCACCGTCGGCGACCAGATCGCCGAGGCCGTGATGATCCACCAGGGCAAGGACCGCGCCAGCGCCATGGCGCGTGCGGCCGAGATGCTGCGGCTGGTGCGCATTCCCGACGCCGAGCGCCGCGTGCATGACTACCCGCATCATTTCTCCGGCGGCATGCGCCAGCGGGTGATGATCGCCATGGCGCTCTCGTGCAACCCGCAACTGCTGATCGCCGACGAGCCGACCACGGCGCTGGACGTGACGATCCAGGCGCAGATCCTGCAGCTCATGCTGGAGCTGAAAGGCAGGTTCGGCGCCGCGGTCATGCTGATCACCCATGATCTGGGCGTGGTTGCCGAGACCTGCCAGCGGGTGATCGTGATGTATGCCGGCCGCAAGGTCGAGGAGGCGGCGGTGATCGACCTGTTCGACCGCCCCATGCACCCCTACACACGCGGGCTGATGGCCTCGATCCCGCGCCGGATGGGAAAACAGCGGGCGCGGCGGCTGAAGGAGATCCCGGGAATCGTGCCGTCGCTGCGCGAGCCGATCCCGGGTTGCGCCTTTGTCGACCGGTGCGGCTTCGCCGTCGAACGCTGCCGGCGCGAGGCGCCGCCGCTGTTCGACAAGGGCCAGCACCTGGTCGCGTGCTGGGAAGCCGACCGGGTGATGACGTCATGACCGCCGCCTCGCCCGCGCCGATCCTCCAGGTCGAGAACCTGCAGAAGTACTTCCCGGTGCAGCGCGGGCTGCTGCGCCGCACGGTGGCGCAGATCCAGGCGGTCGACGGCGTCAGCTTTACGATCAATCCCGGCGAGACGCTGTGCCTGGTCGGAGAGTCCGGCTGCGGCAAGTCGACCGTCGGCAAGCTGATCCTGCGCTTCATCGACCCGACCGGCGGCCGCATCCTGCTTGGCGGCGAGGACATTGCCGGCCTGAAGCCCGACCAGATGCGCCGGCATCGGCGCAACGCCCAGATGGTGTTCCAGGACCCCTACGCGTCGCTTAACCCGCGGCTGACCGCCGGAACGATCATCGGCGAGCCGCTGGAGAATTTCGAGACCCTGAGCGCCAGCGAGCGCGAGCAGCGCGTGGCCGGCGTGCTGGAGAAGGTGGGCCTGCGCGGCGAGGCGATGCGGCGTTACCCGTTCGAGTTCTCCGGCGGCCAGCGCCAGCGCCTAGGCATCGCCCGGGCGCTTGTCGTCAACCCGCAGCTCATCATCGCCGACGAGCCGGTCTCCGCGCTCGACGTCTCGGTGCAGGCCCAGGTGCTGAACCTGCTGATGGACCTGCAGGACGAGTTCAAGCTCGCCTACCTGTTTGTCTCGCATGACCTGGGCGTCGTCGAGCATATCGGCCATCGCGTCGCGGTCATGTATCTTGGCCGCATCGTCGAGCTGGCGCCGAAGGAAGACCTGTTCGAGGCGGCGCTGCATCCCTACAGCCAGGCGCTGATCGACGCCGCGCCGCTGCCCGATCCGCGCGCCAGGCGCCGGCGCCTGCTGGTCGAGGGCGACGTGCCCAGCCCGATCAACCCGCCCTCGGGTTGCCGATTCCACACGCGCTGCGTCTTCGCGATCCCGCGCTGCATGGCCGAGGAGCCCGCTCTGCGCGAAACCGTGCCCGGCCGCTTCGTCGCATGCCACCTGCGCGAACCGGGGGATACCGCGCCGCTGGCCATTCCCGCTGCCAAGCAGAGTGCATGAGCCGCAGGCCGCCGCGCGGGAACATAGTCCCGCGCGGCGCGGCTTCAGGGATCGGATACCAGGCTCAGGGCTTGAAGACGTAGCCCGGCTTGATGGCGACGTCCGCCGGGATCGCCGGCAGGTCCGAGAACAGCTCCGGGTACTTCGTCATCACGTTGACGATGTGCTTGGCCTCGATGTGCTTGTTCACGTCGAAGGTCGACTTGATGACGCCCAGGCGGCTCAGGCGGTCCTGGGCGCTCCAGAGCGCGCGGAAGTTGTTGGCGGAGAGCCGCCGGTCGGCCTGCTGGATGTTGAACTCCATCGCCGCCTCTGCGACGTCCTGCTTCAGGCCCGGGATCCAGCGCGTCGCGACCTGGGCGGCCTGCTTGGGATTGGCGCGCATCCACTTGTCACCCTCGGACACGGCGGCGAGGAACTTCTCGATCGTCTCGCCGTTCTTCTCGACCCACGGGCGCAGGCCGACATTGAAGCCAAGATAGGAGATCGTGTCGCCGCCGCGGATCACCTCCACCGCGCCCGGCACGTCCTTGAGCGCCACGATCGGCCAGGGATCCCAGCCCGAGAAGGCGTCGATGCCCTTGGCCAGCAGCGCGACCGTCATCTCCGGGGGCGGCGTGTTGACCAGCGTCACGTCGGTCGGCGCCAGCCCGGCCTTTTCCAGCACCGCCAGGACGTAGAGGTGGTTGATGGTGCCGAAGGACGCCGCGATCTTCTTGCCCTTGAGGCCCTTCAGGTCACCCTTTGCGATCCCGGAGTCCTTGCTCGCGATCACCGCCATCGTGGCGTCGGAGCCGAGCTTGGTGGCGTTGCCGCTGTAGTTGCCCAGCGCCACCAGGTCCATGCCGCGCAGCACGGCGCCGATCATCGGCACGCCGACCTGCACGATGTCGCTTTCGCCGCTCTGCAGCGCGTTCAACGCATCGACGCCGGTCGCATAGGGCCGCGCGATCGTGACGTCGAGGCCCCATTTCTCGAAGAAGCCGCGCTCCAGGGCGATCGGCAGGCCGACCTGGTCGATGCCGGTCACCATCCCGGCCTTGAGCTTGGTCTGCGCCTGGGCCCCCGCCAGCGGCAGCAGCAAGGCACACAGCAGCAGTACTAGACGTCGCATCTCTTATCCTCCCTCTTTGAGTGGTTCGATTCGTTGGACCCAGTAGGGTCGCGCTACGGACTTGAAGTCGCTGCGCCGGACGTTGCGCACCTCGATCGTGTTGCCTTCCGTGCCCGACACGCGGCCGAAGCCCTGGAACATCTGCACGTGGAAGCGTTCGGGCGGAAACGGCAGCGTGACCAGGATGTTCGCGCGTTCGCGTCCCGATGGGAAGTCGGCGATCTTGCCCGGCGCGGCGATGCTCAGCCAGGCCTGCCACCCCAGATAGGCCACGAGCAGGGCCAGCAGCACTTGCGTCTTGCGCGAATTTAGTGCGTCCCGCCCCATCTCAGGCCGACCGCACGAGCTGCAGGACGCGGTTCGACAGGGCCTTGAAGTCGGCGTCCTCGTTCAGCGCGTCCCAGGAGCGCGGCCGCGGCAGGTCGATGCCGATGTCGTCGAGCACCCGCCCCTTCGACAGCACGACCACGCGATTGGCCAGGAACACTGCCTCGCCGACGTCGTGGGTGATGAATAGCACCGTCGGACGTTTTTCCTGCCAGATGCGCGTCAGCTCCTCCTGCAGGGTCATGCGGGTCTGTGCGTCGACGCTGGCGAAGGGTTCGTCCATCAGCAGCACGTCGGGGTTGTTGGCGAGCGCCCGCACCACGCCCACGCGCTGCTGCATGCCGCCCGAGAGCTCGTTGGGGTAGCGGTTTGCCGCTTCCGTCAGCTTGGCCAGCGCCAGGTACTCGCGGGCGATCGCCTCGCGCTCCGCCTTGCCGACGCCGCGCATCTTGGGGCCAAAGGCGACGTTCTCCAGCACCGTCTTCCAGGGAAACAGCGCGAAGGACTGGAACACCACGCCACGGTCCGGGCCCGGGCCCTTGACCGGCCGGCCGCCGACCAGGATCTCACCGCCCGAGAGCGGGATGAAGCCGGCGATCATGTTGAGGATGGTCGACTTGCCGCAGCCCGAGGGCCCCACGACCGCGACGAAATCGCCCTCGGCCACCTCCAGCGACACATCGTGGATCGCCGTGTGGTTCGTCCCGGCATAGAGGTCGAAATAGGTCTTGGACAGGTTCCGGATCGTCAGGCTTTTCACTTCGAGACGAGCCCCCAGCGCTGCCCGGTGGCGCGTTCGATCGGCGCCAGGATCCAGCTATCGACGATGTACCACAGGATGCCGAGGATGATCATGCCCAGCAGGATCTCGACGGTCGAGCCGGCGCGGCGCGCGTCGAACATCAGGAAGCCGATGCCGCTGGTGCCGACGATGATCTCGGCCGCGATCAGGGCGCGCCAGCCATAGCCGAGGCCGTTGCGCAGGCCGGTCACGATGTTGGGCAGCGCGCCCGGCAGCACGACCTCCCACAGCACCTGCCAGCGCGACGCCCCCAGGCTCAGCGCCGCGCGGTGCATGGCGATCGGGATCGAGCGCACGCCCAGCACCGTGTTGAGCACGACCGGAAAGATAACCGTGTAGACGATGACGAAAGTCATGCTCACCAGGCCGTAGCCGAACCAGATCACCAGGATCGGCAGCCAGGCGATGTCACCGATCGCCTGGAAGAACAGCAGCACCGGCCAGAGCGCGGTATGGGCGTGCCGGCTCATGCCGATCAGGATGCCGAGCGGGATGCCGAGCGCGATGCCGCAGAACGCGCCGACCGCGAGGCGGACCATGCTGTCCTGCAGGTAGTCCGGCAGAATGCCCTTGTAGACCAGCGAGCCGAAAGAGCGCAGCACGTCGCCGGGCCCGGGCAAGAAGACACGCGGGAAGAGCTCCAGCGCGGTCACCAGCCACCACAGCGCCACGACGGGAATGAACGGCACGATCGAGCCAACCGACGGGAAGCGCTGCGTCAGGCGCAGGTAGTGGTGCCAGGACTTGAACAGGATCGTCATGCGCGCTGCACCATGCCCCAGCGCTCGATGGTCGCGCGCTCGAGCGGCGCCAGCAGCAGCCGGTCGAGCAGCAGCCACAGCACGCCGATCACGATCATGCCGAGCACGATGACCTCGGTGCGGTAGAAGTCGCGGGCGACGAACAGCATGTAGCCGAGGCCGACATTGGTCGCGATCATCTCGGCGGCGATCAGCCCGCGCCAGGCGAAGCCCAGTCCGGTGCGGATGCCCGTCACGATGTTCGGCAAGGCGCCGGGCAGCAGCACCTCGGTCAGCATGGCCCAGCGCCCGGCGCCGAGCGAGGCGGCGGCGTTGCGCACGGCAGGCGGGATCGTCGATACGCCGAGCAGCGTATTGTAGGTGACGATGAAGAACACCGCGTTGAAGATCACGAAGGTGATGGCGCCGAAGCCGTAGCCGAACCACAGCGTCGCGATCGGGATCCAGGCGATGCCCGCCAGCACCGAGAAGAAGCGGAACAGCGGCGTCAGGAAGATGGAGACGACCGGGCTCACGCCCATGGCGATGCCCAGCGGCACCGCCACGACCAGCGCTAGTACCGTGCCGACCAGCACCCGAAGCAGGCTGGCGCCGATATGCCCGACCAGCGTGCCGTCCCGGACCGACTCGACCCCGGCCTCCGCCACCGCGCTCAGGCGCGGGAACAGGCGAGGGTTGACGTCGAACCACGGCACCAGCACGGCCCACAGGACGAGCAGCACGGCGAACGGCAGCAGGAAAAGAAGGCCGGAGAGGAACCGCTGTCGAGATCGCATGGCGGGAAGGACTGTTCCGTCGTGACCGGCCGGCGACCCGGCGGGCGCCCATACTATACGAACGCCCCGCGCGATGTCTGCCGCTCTTGGCGAGGGCTAGGGTTGGCCCACAAACGCTTCTAGCGCCCCGGGCCCGCGGGTATTCTGGCGCTCAGACGAAACGCCGAAGGGCGATGCGACCCGCGTTGCGGACAGTCGAAGGAAATTGCATGAAGTGCTTGGTTGTGGGCGGCGGTGCGATCGGGACCAGCATCGCGTGGCATCTGGCCGAGCGCGGCCTGGGCGAGGTCGTGCTGCTGGAGCAGGACCGGTTCGGCGCCGGGACCACGTGGCACTCCGCCGGCAATATCACCTGGCGACCGCTGCCGGACCAGGACGCGCCGGTGCTCTATGCCTTCGAGGCCATCGACCGGCTGGAGCGCGACGGGCTGGCGACCGGATGGCTGAAGACCGGCCGCACCTTCTTCGCCGCCAGCGAGGCGTTCCGTAACAAGCTCGCGACCTTCGACGCCGCTGCGCGCGAGCGCGGGCTGCCGGCACGCTTTCTCGATAGCAAGGAAGCGACCGCGCTCAACCCGCTGCTCGATCCCTCGAAGATCGATGCGATCTGGCTCAATCCGTTGTCGGGCCGGGTGAACCCGGCGGACCTGACCGCGGCCTATGCCGCGGCGGCGCGGCGGGCGGGCGCCACGATCCGCGAGGGCGTCGAGGTGCGGTCGATCGCGACGCAGGGCGGCCGTGTGACCGGGGTCGAGACCAACCAGGGATTCATCGCGGGCGACACCGTCGTCTGCGCCGCAGGCCTGTGGTCGCGCTCGCTGCTGCGCTCGGTCGGCGTGGC
>JAEULC010000387.1 GCA_016792605.1 Rhodospirillales bacterium | reverse complement strand
CTCGCGAAAGAACGCCTGGCCGACGGGATCGCCCGACTTGCCGGCGTCGTGGATCGCGCGGATGTCCCCGCCGGCGCAGAAGGCGCGGTCGCCCGCGCCCTGCATCACGATCGCCCGCACCTGAGAATCGGGCTCCCAGCGGTCGAGCTGGCGCCAGAAGGCGCGGATCATCGGCAGGGTCAGCGCGTTCAGCGCCTTGGGCCGGTGGAGGGTGACGTGGCCGATCGCGCCGCGCCGGTCGAACAGGATGTCTTCGGTCAAAGCTGGGAGGTCCTTGGCAGGAAGAGGAAGCTAGCGGTTCCGCTCGCGCAGCAGGCGCCGCGCGACGATCACGCGCATGATCTCGTTGGTGCCTTCGAGGATGCGGTGGACGCGCAGGTCGCGCAGGTAGCGCTCGATCGGATAGTCCTTGATGTAGCCGTAGCCGCCATGGAGCTGCAAGGCGCGGTCGACCACGTCGAAGCACGTGTCGGTCGCCAGCCGCTTGGCCATGGCGCAGTGCATGGTCGCGTCGGGATCGCTGCGGTCGAGCGAGAAGGCGGCGCGATGGACCATCAGCCGCGCGGCGTCTAGCTCGGTCGCCATGTCGGCGATCTCGAACTGCAGCGCCTGGAACTCGGCCAACGCCTTGCCGAACTGCTTGCGCTCGGTGATATGCGCCGTCGCCGCCTCGAGGCACGCCCGCGCGCCGCCCAGCGAGCAGGCGGCGATGTTGATCCGCCCGCCGTCGAGCCCGGCCATCGCGATCTTGAACCCGTCGCCTTCCGCACCGATCCGGTTGCCGACGGGCACGCGGCAATCCTCGAAGATCACCTGCGCCGTCGGCTGGCTGTTCCAGCCGAGCTTCTTCTCCTTCTTGCCGAAGCTCAGCCCCGGCGCGCCCTTCTCCACGACGATGCAGGAGATGCCCGAGGGCCCCGGCCCGCCGGTGCGCACCATGCAGACATAGATATCGCTCGACCCGCCGCCCGAGATGAACGCCTTGCCGCCGTTGAGGATGTAGTGGTCGCCGTCCCGCACCGCGCGCGTGGCGAGCGAGGCCGCGTCCGATCCCGCGCCGGGCTCGGTCAGGCAGTAGGACCCGAAATGCTCCATCGTCGCGAGCCTGGGGCAGAAATGCTGGCGCTGCCGCTCGTCGCCGAAGCGGTCGATCATCCAGCTCGCCATGTTGTGGATCGACAGATAGGCCGCGGTCGACGGGCACGCCGCCGCCAGTTCCTCGAAGATCAGCGCCGCGTCGAGCCGGGTCAGCGCCGAGCCGCCGGCGTCCTCGCGCACATAGATCGCCGCGAAGCCGAGCGCGGCCGCCGCGCGCAGCGCCTCGACCGGAAAGACCTGCTCCTCGTCCCAGCGCTGCGCGTGCGGCGCAAGCTCCGCGGCCGCGTAGTCCCGCGCCGTCGCCTGGAACGCGAGCTGGTCCTCGCTGAGCCTGAAATCCATGCGTTTTCCCCCTGGCGCGCCGCAGAAGACCACCCGGTGCGCGATGCTGTCAACGCGACGGGAAAGTCCCGCATAGGGAGTCCCGTTGCTCCGATCAACTATTTTTGGTACATTCTCCGTGTTTCGATTCGGCAGACGTGACGGAGGATCGAATGGCCCATTGGACAACGGAGCGCGTCAACAAGCTTTACCGCGAGCGCGGTGCGCTACAGACCATCCTGACCGAGGCGATGCGCGACGAGCGCGGCGACGCCGAGCCGCGGAGCATTCGCTACCGTTGCTGGGAACTGCACCGCCTTCTCGTACCGGAGCCGAAGTACAAGTCCTGGGGAAAAGCGCTTTCCGACGACGACGCGGCCGCCTTGCAAGGCGCCGGCGCGGCGAGCTGGGGACTGGCGGCCGTCCGACAGGGGCTGGTGCCCAAGAGCTTCCCCAAGAGCACGCGACCGCTCGTTCTAGTCACGCTGATTTCGCAACGCGTCTTCGAGTTCATCGCGCGGACGCAGTCGACCTGGACCGTCGACGAGGTCGACCAGACCTATCGCCCGATCCCCGATCTGGAAGGCGTGCTAATCCGCCCGACGACGCGACTCGAGATCAAATGCGCCCAGCTCGAGGCGGTTTTGGACGGCAGGGAGTCGCCGCGTTCCTATCGCGGCGCCCTGCGTGACCTGATGACGCCGGAGCAAGCCGTCAGCTCTCTGAATGAAGGGCTGGTCCTACCGAAGCTCTCCTGGAAGGTGATCGACTACGCACGCACCGGATTCTGATCAGGCCGGCGTTCAATTGCCCTCGTCCGGATCAAGCGAGACCGGGTGATCGCGGTAGACCACGCCGCCCGGCAGCGCATCGACGCGGTCGTTTTCCGGCGCCAGGGGGAAGGCGGCGAAGTCCATCGTCTTCAGCGTGTCGGCGACGTGCGGTAGGTGGCGGTGTCGAACACGGGCCGTCGCGTCATGGCACGGGATCGGGCTCGAAGGAGATCGGCGAGTCGCGGTAGACGGCGCCGGCGATCAGCGATCCGACGCGCCCGTCCGCCGCCGCCAGGGGGAAGATCGCCATGTCGACCGTGTTGGGAACGCCGCTGATCGACAGGTAGGTGACCGCATCGAAGATCGGCCGGCGCTCCTGGACCACGCGGGTGTAGAGCGCGATGAAGCGCTGCTGGTGCGGATTGGCGCGCAGCAGCTCCGACAGTCGCCGCCCGGCCAGGGAGCGCCGGTTGTGGTCGATGATGTGCTGGCCCCAGAGCCGGTAGCGGAAATCGTCGAGCGCGCCGTCGGCGCCATACTCGACGTCGACCATGACGAGATAGGGCAGCAACCGGGGGATGTCGACCGGGTCGATGTCGGCGCGGGCCGGGATATCGCGCCCGGCGCGCTTGCCGTCCCAGTAAGCCTGCAGCTGCTCCAGCAATACCCGCGGAATACGCGACACGGCGATCTGCTCCAACGGCCCCGGGGGCGCCGGCCATGAACCGGTTGCACAGGATGGCGCATGAAGCCGGCCGCGCGCAAGAGTCGTGGCGCGATTGCCCAATCAAGACGTGCGCTTGGGCGCCTAAGCGTTCGCCTTGCCGTCGGCCGCATGCGCCTCCAGCACCTGGCGGGCGGCGGCAGCGCCGGCGTCGCCCGCCGCGCCGCCGCCCGCGACCTGGACCGTCGGGAAGGCGAACTTGATTCCGTTGGCGTCGAACGCCTTCTTGATGAGGGCGAGCGCACGGCGGCGGATGGTGAACTGCTCGCCGGGCTTGGTCATCATCTTCATGCGGATCTGGATCGCGAACTCGCCGAACTGCTCGACGCCCTGCATCTTCAAGGGCTCGATGATGTGCTTGCCGAACTCCGGGTCCTGCTGCAGCTCCTTGCCGATCTGCTTGATCAGCTTCTTCGCCTTGTCTAGGTCGCTGTCGTAGGTGATGCCGACCATCAGCTTGTCGATCACCCAGTCGCGGCTCATGTTCTGCACCGCGCCCAGCGTGCCGAAGGGCACGGTGTAGAGCGGGCCGCGGTGGTGGCGCAGCTTGACCGAGCGCAGGCTGAACGACTCGACCGTGCCCTTGTAGTTTCCGCTCTGGATGTACTCGCCGACGCGGAAGGCATCGTCGGTCAGGTAGAAGATGCCGCTGATGACGTCCTTCACCAGGGTCTGCGCGCCGAAGCCGACGGCGACGCCGACCACGCCCGCGCCGGCGATCAGCGGCCCGATCTCGATGCCCATGGCCGACAGCGCCATCAGCACCGCCATCGCGGCCAGCACGACAAAGAGCATGTTGCGCAGGATCGGCAGCAGGGTGCGCAGCCTGGCGCGGCGGTGGGCCTCGTCGCCCTCGCTTTCGCCGCCCGTCATCGCCTCCTGCAGCTTGTAGTCGATGCTGGCGCGCACCAGGTTCCAGATCAGGTCGGCGACCAGCACGATCACCACGGCGCTGATCAGGCCGCGGAGCAGGCGGGTGCCGATCGTGTCCTGCGCCGTCAGGTCGCCCCAGTGGATGCCCCAGACATGCGCCAGCAGCAGCGCGCCGCCGATGATCCAGGCGGCGCGCAGGCCCCGCTCCAGGCAGATCGCGGTCAGGCTGGGCACGCTGCCCTGCTGGGTCTCGGTGCCCGGCGGGCGCAGCAGGTGGTTGACCGCGCGCTGCGTGAGCCCGATCGCCGCCGGCACGCCAACGCCGACCACGAGCAGCCAGAAGAGGGGGAGCGACGAGGCGACCCAGAGCAGCCACAGCACCGCGAAATAGGCGGTGACGAACCAGTCGATCCCGCCGCGCTCCGCCTTCCTGCCATCGGGCCCCTCCGCCAGGGGCCGGCGCCAGACCATCAGCAGGCCGATCGCGAGCAGGCCGAGGCCGGCGATGTAGGCGAGCACCTGGGCCGCGGGCCGCGACAGGCCGAGGATCCGCAACAGTTCGAGCGTCACGACCCAGAGCGCGAACCAGGCGACCAGCGCGGTGACGCGCCGGTGCCAGAACCAGGCCGCCGGAGTCGTCATCGGGACGATCCGGAAGCGCTCGCCGCCCGGCGCCAGCGCGAAGCGCGACAGCACCATCGTCAGCCGGATCGCCAGGAAGGCCATCAGGTATCCGAGCAGTATGTCGCGGACCAGCGGCGGCCAGGAGAACACCAGGAAGGCGCCGACGCTGCCCAGGGCGAAGCTCGCCAGCATGCCGAGGCCGTAGCCCAGCCGCACCAGCACGGCGCGCAGGCGGTCGCGCACCGAGGCCAGCGGCAATTCGACCATCCATTGGAGCGTGCCGCGGGTCAGCCACAGGAAGAGGCCCTGCAGTCCGAAGCCCAGGGCGACGAAGCCGCCGAGCAGCAGCGCGATCTGCAACAGCCCCTGGTCCTCGAATTCCAGGTAGAGGATGCGGAGCGCCTCGCCGAGTTCCTGCGGCAGGCGCGGCGCCGCCTCGGCGATCGCCTGCAGGTGCGCGCGGATCGACCGCAGGCGTTCGGCGACATGGCCGCCCGTGGTCTGCGCCGGCTCGGCCTCGGCCTTCGGCTCGGCAGGGGATGCGGCGGCCGGCTTCTGCTTCTCCAGCCAGTCGCGGACCTGGGGATCGGCCAGCAGGTTGAGCAGCGCCTTGATCTGGGCAGGGGGCGCGGGGTCGGATGCCTGCGCCGGGGCCGCACCGGCCGTGATCGCCAGCAGCAGGATCGCCGCCAGCCAACGCGTCGCCAACTTCGCCATGTCCCCACTCCCCGCGATGGCTTTCCTTGGCCACCGCCCCCGCCTATTATCGCGGCAACGGTCCCAAGTCACGGATTCGTCGCCCATAGCGACCGCAAGCGAAGGCTACCCATGGTGAAGCAGTCCCCCGTTCCGGTCCCCCTCCCCACCCGCCCGGCCGCGCCGGCTAAGCCCCTGGAAAGCCTGGGCGCCTACCCGCGCATCCGGATGCGGCGCAATCGCGCCGACGGGTGGAGCCGGGCCTTGATGGCCGAGAACGTGCTGACCGCCGGCGACCTGATCTGGCCGGTCTTCGTGCACGACAAGGACGGGCGGGCGCCGATTCCCTCCATGCCCGGCGTCGACCGCCTAGGCCTCGGCCCGCTGGTCGAGGCGGCGGGCGAAGCAAGGGCGCTCGGCATCCCCGCGATCGCGATCTTCCCGGCGACCCAGCCCGAGCGGAAGACCGAGGACGGCGACGAGGCGCTCAACCCCGACAACCTGGTCTGCCAGGCCGTGCGCGCGATCAAGAAGCACTATCCCGACATCGGCGTGATGTGCGACGTGGCGCTCGACCCCTTCACCACCCACGGCCATGACGGCCTGGTGCGCGACGGCGTCATCGTCAACGACGAGACGGTGGCGGTGCTGTGCCGCCAGGCGCTGGTCCAGGCCGAGGCGGGCTGCGACATCATCTCGCCCAGCGACATGATGGACGGGCGCGTCGGGGCGATCCGCGACACGCTCGACCGCGCCGGCTACGAGCATGTGCGCATCATGTCCTATGCCGCGAAATACGCCTCGGCCTTCTATGGGCCGTTCCGCGACGCGATCGGCGCGGTGTCGAACAGCAAGGGCAACAAGCGCGACAAGCGCTCCTACCAGATGGACCCGGCCAACACCGACGAGGCCCTGCGCGAGGTCGCCCTCGACCTCGCCGAGGGCGCCGACATGGTGATGGTGAAGCCCGGCCTGCCCTATCTCGACGTGGTGCGCCGGGTGAAGGACAGCTTCGGCGTTCCGACCTACGCCTACATGGTCTCGGGCGAGTACGCGATGCTGATGGCCGCCGGCCAGAACGGCTGGATGGACAGCGACGCGGCGATGATGGAAGCGCTGCTCGGCTTCAAGCGCGCCGGCGCCGACGGCGTGCTGACCTACTACGCCGTCGAGGCGGCGAAGCGGATCAAGGCGGGCTAGGCGAAGAACGCCGCGATCCTGCGGTCGTACCAGGTCGCGGCGTCGCCGGCCGCGTGGTAGCCGACATGGCCGCCGCCCCGGGTCAGCGCGGGCGTCAGCGCCGGGGTCGAGCGCCAGTCCCAGCCGCGATAGGCCGAGGCGGGAATCCAAGGGTCGTCGTCCGCGTGGATCAGCAGGGACGGCACGCGGATCGTTCCTAGGAACCCCAGCGCCGAGCAGCGCGCGTAGTAGTCGGCCGCATTGGCGAAGCCGTTGCGCGGGGCGACGAAGCGGTCGTCGAACTGGATCACCGACTCCGCCGACAGGACAGCTTCTCGCTCTTGTTCCGTGATCGACGCCCCCTCGGACATCGCCTCGCGCTTCATGCGCGCGAGCATCCAGCGGTGATAGAGGTAGTTGCGCGGCGCGAGGAAGCGATGCGCGGCAGCCGAGAGGTCGATCGGCGCGGAGACCGAGGCGGCGGCCCGGACCGGCAGGGCGCGCTCCTCGCCCACCAGCTTCAACACCGCGTTGCCGCCGAGCGAGTAGCCGACGACACAGACGCCGTCGCGCACAAGGCCGGCCGGCAGGGCGGCGATGACCGTCGCCAAGTCCTCGGTGCGGCCGGCGTGATACTGGAACTTGCACAGCGCGCGCGAGGCGCCGGCGCCGCGCAGGTTCAGCCGCACCACCTGGTGCCCCTGTCCCAGCAGATGCGCCGCCGTCCCGCGCATGTAGCTGCTCTCGGACGAGCCTGCGAGGCCATGGACCAGCAGCACCGTCGGCCGCGTCGGCGCGTCCAGGCGATGCACGAAGCCGAGCAGCCGGTCGCCGCTGCCGTCCGCCATCGGGAACAGCAGCGGCGCGCAAGGCCAGGCAGAAAGGTCGACCGCGACGCGCACCGCGAAGTTGCGCAGGGTCTGCAGATCGCCGCCCCACCAGGGCGGGCGCGCGCGAAAGTCGTCGGGCGTCGCCGGCAAGGTCAGGCGACGCTCTCGCCGCGCAGCCAGTCGCGCACCGGGCCGATCTGCGCCTGGGTCATCAGCGCCGGGGCGTGGCCGCAATCGGGGATCTCGATCACGGTGCAGCCGGGCCCGCGATGCTTCATCTCCTCGGCGGTCTCGCGGGTCAGCAGGTCGCTGTCCGCGCCGCGCAGCACCAGCACCGGGCAGCGGATCTTGTCCCACACGGCCCAGAGGTCGATGTCCTTGATCGCCGCGCCGAAGCCCGCGGCGATGCCGGAGTCGTAGGCGAGGCCGTACTGCCCGCCGCCGACCGGGCGCACGCTGCGCTCGGTGAAGCGGCGCCACTCGTCGTCGGTCTTCAGGCCGAAAGTGGTCGCTGTCTTGCGGATCGCGGCCTCGGCCTCGGCCAGCGAGGCGAAGCGCGGGTCCTTGCCGACATAGCCGGCGATCCGCTCGAGCCCCGCCTTCGGAATGAACGGGCCGATGTCATTGATGACCAGGCGGCGGATCGGCGAGTTGGCCTGCGCCGCCAGCATCATGCCGATGAGCCCGCCCATCGACGTGCCGACCCAGTCCACCCTGGCCGCGCCGGCGCGCGCGATCAGCGCGTTCATGTCCTGCAGGTATTGCGGGTAGCCGTAGCCCATCGGCTCGGCCAGGCGGTCGCTGTCGCCGCGCCCGACGATGTCGGGGCACAGCACGCGCCAGTCCGTTTGCAGCGCGCCCGCCAGCTCGTCGAAGTCGCGGCCATTGCGCGTCAGGCCGTGGACGCAGATGCAGACGCGCGGATTGCCGGGCACGCCCCATTCGACATAGGCGACGCGGTGGAATCCGGCCTGGCTCAGGCCCAGGAAGCGCAAGGGCGTCATCATCGCGAGGTCCACTCCTGGCCGTTGGCGGGTTTGCGTCGGGGCTGCTCTTCCGCCCGGCCCGTAAAACCCGTAAAAGCTGGCGGCACGGTACACGCCCCCGAAGCTCCAAGTCCAACCCGCAGCGGAACCCCTTGATGACCAGCGTCACGATCGTTCGCCCCACCGAGGCCGACAAGGCCGCCTGGCGCCGCCTCTATGACGGCTACGCGACGTTCTACAAGCGGCCGATGAACGACCAGATGGCCGACCGCGTGTGGGGCTGGATCCACGATCCCAAGCACCCGGTCGAATGCCTGCTGGCCAAGGACGCGGGCGGCAAGGTCGTCGGCCTCGCCCATGTGCGCGAGTTCCCGCGGCCGCTCTTGGCCTCGACCGGCGGGTTCCTGGACGACCTGTTCGTCGATCCGGCATCGCGCGGCCAGGGCGTCGTCGACACGCTGATGAAGGCGCTGGCCGAGCTCGCCGCCGAGCGCGGCTGGGTGTCGGTGCGCTGGATCACCGCCGACGACAACTACCGCGCCCGCTCGGTCTACGACAGGGTCGGCAAGAAGACCCACTGGGTCACCTACGACATGGATCCGGCCCCCAGGGACCCGGCGAAGAAGTAGAACAGGCGCATGACCACCCGCGAGATCGCCCTGCCGGGCGCGCCGGATGCCGGCCGCGCGCATCTGATCGGCGCCGCCCTGGCCGCCACCGGCGCCGTGTTCTGGAGCCTGGGCGCGCTGTTCATCCGGCTGGTCGAGGCGGATGCCTGGACGCTGCTGTTCTGGCGCTCGACCTTCATCGCGCTCGGCATGCTGGCCTACCTGGCCGTGGTCAACCGCGGCCGGATCGGCCCGGTCCTGCGCGGCGCCGGATGGGGCCTCGTGCTGGCCGGCTTCTTCATGGCGCTGTCGATGGTGCTCTACATCAACTCGATCACCCGCACCTCCGTCGCCAACACCCTGATCATCCTGGCGATCAACCCGTTCATCGCCGCGTTCCTGGCCTGGGCCGTTCTGCGCGAGCGCGTCACCGGGCGCACCTGGATCGCCATGGCGATCGCCGTCGTCGGCATGGTGGCGATGGTCTGGGACTCGCTCGACAGCGGCAACTGGTTCGGCGACCTCCTGGCCGTGGGCTGCGCCGCGACCTTCGCCCTGACGATGGTGATCCTGCGCAAGCTCAAGAACCAGGACACGCTGCCGCAGGTCGTGTTCGCCGGCGCCTGGGCCGTTATCCTGACGCTGCCCGTGGCCTCTCCGCTCGCGACCAGCGCCCGCGACATCCTGCTCTGCGCCTTCATGGGGATCTGTTCGCTCGGCATCGGCATGCTGCTGTTCGTGTACGGGCTGCGCTACATCTCCGCCGCCGAAGCCGGGCTCCTGAGCCTGCTCGAGAGCATCCTGGCGCCGGTCTGGGTATGGCTGGCGCTCGGCGAGCGGCCGAGCAACCTGGCGCTGGTCGGCGGCGTCATCGTGCTCGGCGCGGTCGCGATGCAGGCGGCGCTGACCCCGCGGCCCCCGCCGAAATAGCCATGGGCCAGATGACGCTGCGCCGCCGCGCCCTGCTGCAGCTCCTCGGCGCCGCCCTCACCGCTCCCGCCCTGCCGCGCGTCGCCCGCGCCGCAGCGCCCGGCAGGCTGATCCTCGACGACCAGACGGTCGCGCGCGCCAAGGCCGGGCTTGCCGCGCACCCGCAGGGCAAGGATGTGCTGCGCCGCGTGACCAAGCGCGCCGAGGAACTGCTGGCGCTGCCGCCGGCCAGGCGCGAGTACGAGCCGGGCCGCCAGGTGATGCTGCCGACCAGCCGCGAGGTGCTGGAGCGCGTGCAGACTCTCGGCGCGGTCGCGTTCGTCCAGGGCGACCAGCGCATGGCGCCGCGCGCGATCGAGGAAGTACTGGCGGCCTGTGCCCAGCCGGACTGGAACCCGGTGCATTTCCTCGACACCGCCGAGATGAGCCACGCCGTCGCGCTGGGCCTGGACTGGTTCGGCGCGGCGATGACGCCGGAGCAGCGCCAGGCCGTCGTCGCGGCCCTGCTGGAGAAAGGCGTGCGCCCGGCGCTGGCCGAGCATCGCGGCGCCGCGCGCTGGACCACGGCGACCCACAACTGGAACCTGGTGTGCAACGGCGGCATGGGCGTGACCGCCCTGGCCCTGCGCGGCGATGCGCCGGCGGAGTCGGCCGAACTCCTTTCCCTGTCGCTGCGCTCGGTGCGCGCGGGATTCGCCTCCTTCGCGCCCGACGGCGGCTGGGTCGAGGGCCCGGCCTACTGGGACTACGGCACGCGCTACGCCGCCTACCTGCTGGCGGCGCTGGAGTCCGCCGGCGTCGACGACGGCGGCCTCGCGGCGATGACCGGCGTGGCCGAGACCGGGCGCTTCTTCCTGCACCTGACCGCGCCCGGCGGCAAGCTCTTCAACTTCGCCGACTGCAACGAGACGACGCGGCGCTCGGCGCACCGCTTCTGGCTCGCGCGGCGCTACACCCGGCCGCAGGACGCAAGCCACGAGCTCGCGCGCGAGGGCGGCGCGCGCGGCATGCATCTCGCGTGGTTCCCGGAGCAAGTCGCGGCGCCGGCAGAATCGGGCGAGCCGCTGGATGCGCAGTTCAAGACGGCGCAGGTCGCGACCTTCCGATCGGCCTGGGGCGATCCCAAGGCGCTCTACCTCGCCTGCAAGGGCGGCGACAACGCGGCCAACCACAGCCATCTCGACCTCGGCGGCTTCGTGCTCGACGCGGGTGGCGAGCGCTTCGCCCTCGACCTCGGACCGGACGACTACGCGCTCCCCGGCTATTTCGACCGCGCCCGGCGCTACGCCTATTTCCGCAACGCGAGCCAGAGCCACAACCTGCTGCTCGCCGGCGGCGCCAGCCAGGCGCTCGATGCGCGTGCGCCGATCGCGTTGTTCCGCTCGACGCCGCGCCTTGCCTGCGCGGTGGTCGACCTCGATGCGGCCTATCCCGGGCTGAAGCATCGCCGCGGCTTCGCGCTGGTGGACCGCGACACGGTGGTGATCGTCGACGAGATTGCGCCGGAGGCGCCGGTCGACCTCGCCTGGCAGATGCTGACCGGTGCGGCGGTCGAGTCCACGGGCGACCGCATCGTGCTGCGCCGGGGTCAGGCCGCGCTGACCATGATCGCCACGATGCCGCCCGGCGTTGCGCCCAGGGTCGAAGCGGTGGAAGCGCCGGCGCCGCAGATTCCCGTCAAGGACGTGCGCCGCCTCTCCTTCGCCCTGGGCAACATCGCTTCCCACTTGCGCCTTGCGGTCGCCTTCACGGCTGTCGGCGATGTCTCGGCTCGCGCCCGGGCCGTGGCCGCAGCACCGCTTTCGGACTGGGCCACGCTGGACTGATCGTCGCACCGCAGGCCATGCGGCTTGCGCGGTGCGCCTGCGC
>JAEULC010000372.1 GCA_016792605.1 Rhodospirillales bacterium | reverse complement strand
ATGTTGCTCGGGCACCAGGGCGCGTCGGGGCGGACGGACTGGGCGTATTTCTCGATCGCCAGCCGCGTCGCCGGATCGTCCCAGCTGAGCGGCAGATGGACGATGCGCGAGGCGACGCGATGGTCCTCGGCCGGCGGCAGGCCGCGCTCGATCGCCTGCAGCACGTCGAGCAGCCGGCCGATCGGCATGACGGCGGGGTCGACGTGGATCTGCAGCGAGCGGATGCCCGGCGTCAGGTCGACGATGCCCGCCAGGCGCTCCGCCTGCAGCCGCTCCATCACCTGGTGGACATGCAGGCGCAGCGCGATGTCGAGCACCGGTGGCCCGTACTCGACCAGCACGTAGCGGTCGCCCGAACGGCGGTAGACGACCGCCGGCCGGCCGCCGCTTGCCGACGTGCGCGCCAGGATCGCGTCATCTGCGCCCAAGTTCTCCGGGCGGACCGCCGGCGCCGCGACGGCGCCAAGGCGCGCGATCGCCGCTTCCTGCCGCGCCTCGGCATGGGCAGCCTCGTCCGGGGACCAGCGCCGGAAGCGCAGCCGGTCGCCGGGACGGAGCTGGCCCAGCTTCCAGCGCTCCGCCGTCGCGACCACGGCCGGACAGACGAAGCCGCCCAGGCTCGGCCCGTCCGGCCCCAGGATCACCGGCATGTCGCCGGTGAAGTCGATGGCGCCGACCGCGTAGGCATTGTCGTGGATGTTCGAGGGATGCAGGCCCGCCTCGCCCCCGTCCGCCCGCGCCCAGTCGGGCTTGGGCCCGATCAGGCGGATGCCGGTGCGGCTGGAATTGTGATGCACTTCCCAGTCCGCGGCGAAGAAGGCATCGATGTCCTGCCCGGTGAAGAAGTCCGGCGCGCCGTGCGGCCCGTAGAGCACCCCGATCTCCCACCGGCGCAGGATCGTGGGGCGGACGGAGTCCGGAACGGGCGCTGCATCGACATTGCCCGCCCCCAGCCACAGCATGTCGCCGGCCTGCAGCGCGCGGCCGAACGCGCCCATCTTTCCCAGGGTGAAGCAAGCCGCCGCGCCGAGGTCCTCAGGCACGTCGAGCCCGCCGGCGATGGCGAGGTAGGCGCGCGCGCCGGCTTCGGCAGCCGTTCCGATCGCGAGCGTCTGCCCCGCCGCCACCGCGACGGGCTGCCAGAACGGCACATCGATGCCGTCGAGCATCGCCGGCATCTTCGCGCCGGCGAGGCAGATCACCGTGTCCGTGTCGAAGCGGATCGTCGGGCCCGACAGCGTGATCTCCAGCCCGGCTGCGCCGGGATCGTTGCCGAGGGCGCGGTTGGCCAGGCGGAAGGACAGCGCGTCCATCGGCCCGGAGGGCGGCACGCCGACATCCCAGAAGCCGAACCGACCGGGCCAGTCCTGCACCGTGGTCTGCAGGCCCGGCTCCAGGATTTCCGCCGCGCGCGGCCGGTACGGCAGGGTGGCCAGCGTTGTCGTGGTCGCGCGGCCCTCGGCAAAGACCGGCGCGGCGGCGATCGCGCGCAGATGGGCGAGATTGGTCTCGATGCCCGCGACCTGGCACGCGGCAAGCGCGTCGCGGAGCCTGGCGACGGCCTGCGGGCGATCCGGCGCGGTGACGATCAGCTTGGCCAGCATCGGATCGTAGAACGGCGTCACCTCGGCGCCGGGCTCGATCCAGGTCTCGATCCGTGCCCCCTCGGGCCAGCGCAGCTGGGTCACCTGGCCCGATCTCGGCCGGAAGTCGCGCGCCGGGTTCTCGGCATAGAGCCGGACCTGGATGGACGCGCCCCGCGCCGCGGGCCGGCGGTCGAGCGGCAGGGCCTCGCCCGCCGCCTGGCGCAGCATCCATTCGACCAGGTCGATGCCGGTCACCGCCTCGGTCACGCCGTGCTCGACCTGCAATCGTGTGTTGACCTCCAGGAAGAAGAAGTCGCCGCGTTGTTGGTCGTAGAGGAACTCGACCGTGCCGGCGTTCGCGTAGTTCACCCTGGCGCAGAGCCTTTCGGCCGTGTCGAACATCGCCTGCCGCGTGACCTCCGGCAGATGGGGCGCCGGCGTCTCCTCGACGACCTTCTGGTTACGGCGCTGAACGGAGCAGTCGCGCTCGCCCAGCGCCAGGACGCGCCCCTTGCCGTCGCCGAAGACCTGCACCTCGATGTGCCGGCCTTCATCGACGAAGCGCTCGAGGTAGACGCCGCCATCGGCGAAGTTGCCTTCGGCCAGGCGGCGCACGCGGTCGAAGGAAGCCACGAGCGCCGCCGCGTCGTCGCAGCGCTGCAGCCCGATCCCGCCGCCGCCGGCCGTGCTCTTCAGCATGACGGGAAAGCCGAGCCGCACCGCCTCGGCCAGCGCCGTATCGGGATCGCCGACCAGCCCGGTTCCCGGCGCAAGCGGCACGCCGGCCTTCGCCGCCAGGGCGCGCGCTTCGTGTTTCAGGCCGAAGGCCCTGATGTGCTCCGGGCGCGGCCCGACGAAGGCGATCCCCGCCCTGGCGCAGGCCTCGGCGAAGTCCGCGTTCTCGGACAGGAAGCCGTAGCCCGGGTGAATGGCCTCCGCCCCCGTGCGCTTCGCCGCGTCGAGGATGCGTGCGATCGAGAGATAGCTCCCGGCCGCCGGCGCCGGGCCGATCGCCACCGCCTCGCCGGCCATGGCGACGTGGCGCGAATAGCGGTCGGCCTCGGAATAGACCGCGACCGAGGCGACGCCCATCCGGTCGAGCGTCCGGACGATTCGGCATGCGATCGCGCCGCGATTGGCGATCAGGACCTTGGCAAACATCAAGCTAAGCCGATGGCCAGATCACGATCTCGATCGGCGTCGGGTCGAATCCGTTGCACGGGTTGTTGAGCTGCGGGCAGTTCGAGATCAGCACGATCACGTCGCGCGCCGCCTTGAGCTCGACATACTTGCCCGGCGCGCTGATCCCGTCCTCGAAGGTCAGCTTGCCCTCGGGCGTCACCGGCACGTTCATGAAGAAGTTGATGTTGTGGGCGATGTCGCGCTTGGTGAGGCCCAGCTTGTCGTTCTGCGCCACCGCCAGCATCCAGCTGTCGCGGCAGGCATGCATGGTCTTCTTTTCCAGCGCGTAGCGCACGGTGTTGGACTCCGTTGCGCAAGCCCCGCCCAGCGTGTCGTGCCGGCCGCAGGTATCGGCGACGATCTCGAGCAGCGTGTTGCCGCTGCAGGCCAGCAGCTTGGAGCCGACGGTCAGGTAGATGTTGCGCTGGGCCCGGATCGTGTCCGACATCGAGTAGCGGTCGGCCGGATCGTTGGCGTCGAAGAACAGGGTGTCGACCGCCTGGTTGCCCAGGAGGTCGACGAAGCGGACCGTCTCGCCCTGGCGCACCACCTCCATCCAGTACGTGCCCGCCGGCATCCTGTAGCGATAGCGCGCGGCGTCGGGGCTGAGCGTGCTTTCGCGGATCATCGCCGGCCTCCGAAGGACGTGCTCTCGTCTGCGCCCAGGTGGTAGAGCCAGTTGTTGGTGAAGCCGCGCCGGTTCTCGTCGCGCGCGTCGCGGCACGGGTCCTTCTCGCCCAGCGGCAGGGCCGGGCGGAGCTGGTAGACGATCGGCCTGGCGGGCCAGGCCTTGGCGTCGTTCAGCGGATGCGGGCAGGTATGCAGCACGACCAGCGTGTCCATCTCGAAGCGCAGGTCGACATAGGCGCCGGGCTTGGCCGCGCTGGGATCGAGCGCCATCGCGCCGGTCGAGTCGACCACAACCTTGCTGAACCAGTTGACGTTCGCTGCCAGGTCGCGCCGGCCAAGCTCGTACTTCGCCAGCTCGACCAGGAAGGCGTCCTGGCCGTTCTGGGTCCAGTCGTTGCGGTGGTCCTGGTAGCTCTTGTGGCCCCAGCGGTCGCGCACCATCGCCGCGGTGCTGTTGCCGCCGACCGTGTCGTGCCAGCCATGGGTATCGGCGATCACCGAGCAGAAGATCCGCCCCATGTCGGAATAGAGGCAGTGGCCCTGCGTCAGCTTGAAGCTGTGCTGGCACTTCAGCGTGTCGGGCGCGTTGTAGCGCTCGAGCAGGTTCTCCGGGTTGTAGAGCAGCATGCCGACATTGGCGCCGCCCTCCTTGTCGATCAGCCGCAGGATCATGTTGCGGCGGACGATGAAGGACCAGTGCTTCCCGCCCGGAAGCTCGTCCTGGTAGAGCGAATTCTCCAACGCCGGTCTCCCCGTGCCCATGTGACGCACGGACGGACTGCCCCCGGAAACGCGCTTGGTATCGTCACGGCGAACGGGAGGCGGGCCGACCGCGGTACAGGAGTCCTCCCGGGATTTTTGCCCGCCGTGTCCCCGGACCTGTCGTGGGCCGGGCGCCGCTCTCGGACCAGCGCCGGGCGATGTCCGCCGGCCGGAACCCTAGCCGCTCTGTACCTGCGCCATCATGCAGCAAGCGGCATGCCAGAGGCAAGACTCAGCGGCGTCCGCCCGCCGCCTTCTTGGCGCGCTTCGCGGCGGACTTTCCGGCATCGTTGGCGGCCTTGGCGGGCTTCTTCGCGGGCGCGGACTTGCCGGCGAGCGAGCGCTTCAGCGCATCCATGATGTCGATGATCTCGGCGCTCTGGCGCGCGTCGTCCTCGGGCGCCGGCGCCACGATCTTCTTGCCCTTGCGCTTCTCCTCCAGAAGGTCGCGCACCGCGTCGTCGTAATGGTCCTCGAACGCGGCCGGGTCGAAGCTGCCGGATTTCTGGTCGATCAGCTTGCGCGCCAGCTCGATCTCGTCCTTGGCGGCCTTCACGTCCGTGATCGGGGCGAAGAAGGGATCGGTGGCCTTCAGGTCATCCTTGTAGCGCAGCGTCTCCAGCAGCATGCCCTTGCCGCAGGGCTGCAGGCAGGCGAGCCGCTCGCGGCCGCTCAAGACGATCTGGCCCAGGCCGACCTTGCGCTCGGCGCGCAGCGCGTCGCGGATCACGGCGAAGCCCGCCATCGCCCCCTCTTCCGCCGGCGCCACGTAGTAGGGCGTGTTGAAGTAGATCGAGTCGATGTCCGAGCGCGCGACGAACCGGCCGATCACGAAGCTGTCGGACGAGTCGATCTTGAGCGCCTTCAACTCGTCAGGCTCGACCACGATGTACTGCCCCTTCTCGAACTCGAAGCCCTTGACGATGTCGGCCTGCTCCACCGGCCCGACGCCCGGCACCATCTTCTGGTAGCGCACGCGCTTGCCGGTATCGCGGTGGATCTGGTGGAAATGCGTGTCGCCGTCGCGGTCGATGCCCGAGAAGACGTTGACCGGGATCGATACCAGCGACAGGCGGATCGTCCCGGTCCAGACCGGCCGGCTGGGCGGCGTGATCTTGCCGCGCTTGGCGGTTCTCGATCGCGATCTGGCGGAACGGGGCGGCATCAATGCCATAACGCGCCGCCCGCCGCCGGGTTCCACTGGCGAGGCCGGCGGCGGGGAACGTCCGCCGTCGCCTTGCCGTTGCTTGAATCCCGCATCACGAAAGAGACCCCGTCCGATGACTTCGACCGCCTCGCTCGACCGCTACCACCGCAAGCGCGACTTCGGCGCCACCGCAGAGCCGCGCGGCAAGCGGTTGAAAGGCCAGGAATTCCGCTACCTGATCCAGAAACACGACGCGCGCCGCCTGCACTACGACCTGCGGCTCGAACTCAACGGCGTCCTGAAATCCTGGGCGGTGACGCGCGGCCCCTCGCTCGATCCCAAGGAACGGCGTCTCGCGGTGCATGTCGAGGATCACCCGGTCGACTATGGCGACTTCGAGGGCACCATCCCCCAGGGCCAGTATGGCGGCGGCACCGTGATGCTGTGGGACACCGGCACCTGGGAGCCGCTCGGCGATCCCCACGCCATGTACCGCAAGGGCCACCTGAAGTTCGCCATCGACGGCGACCGGCTGCACGGCGAATGGCATCTCGTGCGCATGCACAAGCCGGACGAGAAGCGCGACAACTGGCTGCTGATCAAGGGCGACGACGCCTGGGCGCGGCCGGGCGACGCCGACGCGCTGCTGGAGGAGAACACGGTCAGCATCGCGACCGGCCGCGACATGGACGCGATCGCCGAGGGGGTGGAGGCCGCGCCACGACGGAGGGCCTCCGCGGAACGCCAATCCCCCCTTCCCGACTTCGTGCCGCCCCAGCTCGCCACCCGCGTCGACGCGGCGCCGGACGGCGCGAACTGGCTGCACGAAATCAAGCTCGACGGCTACCGCATCCAGGCGCGGCTCGCCTATGGCGACGTCAAGCTGCTGACCCGGACCGGCTTGGACTGGACGGCGAAATTCCGCAAGATCGCCACCGCTGTCGCCGGCCTGCCGGTCGACGACGCCGTGCTGGACGGCGAGATCGTTGCCTTCGATGCGGACGGATCGAGCGACTTCGCGCAGTTGCAGCAACTCCTGTCCGACGGCAAGGAGGGCGGCCTGGTCTTCGTCGCTTTCGACCTGCCGCACCTGGACGGGCGGGATCTTCGAAAGCTCCCGCTCACCGAGCGCAAGGCGCTGCTGCGCAAGCTGATCCCGCACCGCTCGGCGCTGCTGCGCTACAGCGACCACCATGCCGGCCAGGGCGGGCGGCTTCTGGCGCAGGCCTGCAACCACAAGCTGGAGGGCATCGTCTCCAAGCGCGCCGACGCGCCCTATGTCTCGGGGCGCAGCGCAAGCTGGGTGAAGTCGAAATGCCGCGAGCGGCAGGAGTTCGTGATCGGCGGCTTCACCGAGCCGACCGACCGGGAGCGCGGCGTCGGGTCGCTGCTGCTCGGCTACATGGAGGACGGCGAACTTCGCTATGCCGGGCGCGTCGGCACCGGATTCAACCGCCGCAACGGCCCGCCGCTCCGCCGAAAGCTCGACAAGCTGCTGGCCAAGGTGCCGGCCTTTCCGGCAATTCCCTCCGCCGCCCGGCGCGGCGCCAGCTTCGTGGAGCCCCGGCTCGTCGCCGAGGTCGAGTTCGCGACCTGGACCGCCGACCGGCTGGTGCGGCAGGCTGCCTTCCTGGGCCTGCGCGCGGACAAGCCGGCCGTCGGCATCGCCCGGGAGGAGC
>JAEULC010000371.1 GCA_016792605.1 Rhodospirillales bacterium | reverse complement strand
GTCGAGACCCGGTTCCGCTACAACCCCGAGGTCAAGAGCACCATGGCGATGGTGCCGACGGTCCTGCCGCTGCTGCTGATGCTGATCCCGGCGATGCTGACCGCGCTCAGCGTGGTGCGCGAGAAGGAGCTCGGCTCGATCGTCAATTTCTACGTCACGCCGGTCAGCCGCCTGGAATTCCTGCTGGGCAAGCAGCTTCCCTATGTCGGACTGGCGCTGTTGAACTTCCTGATGCTGACCGCGATCGCGATCGGCGTGTTCGGGGTGCCGCTGAAGGGCAGCTTCCCGGCGCTCGCCGCGGCCACGGTGATCTACGTGGCGGCCGCCACCGCCTATGGCCTTGTCATCTCGTCATTCATGCGCAGCCAGATCGCCGCGATCTTCGGCACGGCGATCCTGACGATCCTGCCGGCCAAGCTGTTCTCCGGCATGCTGAACCCGGTCGCCTCGCTGGACGGGTCGGGCGCCGTCATCGGCCGGATCTACCCGACCACGCACTACCTCGACATCGTCCGCGGCACCTTCTCCAAGGCGCTGGAGTTCGACGGCGTCGCCGGGTCGTTCCTGCCGCTGGCGATCGCGGTGCCGGTGCTGCTGGGCATCGGCGTGGCCCTGCTGCGCAAGCAGGAGGCCTAGGGTCCGCCATGCGCCTCGCCAACATCCTCCATCTCGGCATCAAGGAGCTGCGCAGCCTGGGACGCGACCCGGTCATGCTGATCCTGATCGTCTACGCCTTCACGGCCGGGATCTACTCGGCCGCCACCGCGCTGCCGGACGTGCTCAACCGCGCCTCGATCGGCATCGTCGACGAGGACCGGTCGCCCTTGTCCCAGCGCATCGTCGGGGCATTCTATCCGCCGTATTTCCGCAGCCCGGCGGACATCACCGCGAGCGACATGGACGCGCGGCTGGATGCCGGCACCGACACCTTCGCGCTCGACATCCCGCCCAACTTCCAGCGCGACGTCCTGGCGGGCAGGGCACCCGCGGTGCAGCTCAACGTCGACGCCACGCGGATGAGCCAGGCCTTCATCGGCAGCGGCTACATCCAGGTCATCGTCCAGGGCGAGATCGAGGCCTTCGTGAACCGGTATCGCGGCGTGGCGGCCCAGGCGGTCGAGATCGTGTCCCGGGTCCGGTTCAACCCGCAGCTCGACAAGTCCTGGTTCGGCGCGGTGGTCGAGGTCATCAACAACGTCACCATGCTGTCGATCGTGCTGACCGGCGCGGCCTTGATCCGCGAGCGCGAGCACGGGACGATCGAGCACCTGCTGGTGATGCCGGTGACACCGTTCGAGATCATGACCGGCAAGGTCTGGGCCATGGCCCTGGTGGTGGTCCTGGCCGCCGGCCTGTCGATGCTGGCGATCGTCCAGGGGCTCCTGGCGATGCCGATCGAGGGGTCGATGGCGCTGTTCCTGGCCGGCACCGCCGTGCATCTGTTCGCGACCACGTCGATGGGCATCTTCCTCGGCACCGTGGCGCGGTCGATGCCGCAGTTCGGGCTCTTGCTGATCCTGGTGCTGCTGCCGCTGCAGTTCCTGTCCGGCGGCTTCACGCCGCGCGAAAGCATGCCCGAGTTCGTGCAGGCGATCATGCTGGTGGCGCCGACCACGCACTTCGTGTCGCTGGCCCAGGCGATCCTGTTCCGCGGCGCCGGCTTCACGATCGTCTGGCCTCAGTTCCTGGCCCTGGCGGCGATCGGGCTGTGCCTGTTCGGCTATGCCCATGCGCGCTTCCGCAAGGCCATCGCAACCATGGCGTAAGGCTTCAGGCGTGCGGGCCTAAGTCTATGGGCCGGCGCCCATATCTAGTATTTTCCATAATATACATTATACGACAAATGCCTGGACCCATGGGACGCTGGTCAGGGGGTGTCCGCGTCGTCGTCCGCATCCTCGGCGCGATGCTTCTTGTGGCGTGGCGCGGCCTTGCGCTGGCGCCAGGCATGGCTCCGGGTCGTCTTATCCGACGCCACGCGCCGCAGATAGCAGTCGGCATCGCGCCAGACGCCGTCACCGGCGTCGCCCGGATCCAGGAAGACCTCGGCATGCGTGGCGCCGCGCCAGAAGCTCAGCAACAGCTCTTCGTCGCCGCCCAGCGTCGGCGCCGGCTCGGTGGCCTGGAACCAGGTGCGGAACTGGATCTGCATGCCGCGGCGGACGCTGCCGGTATGGTCGCGCAGCACCTGCTCGACCTCCGCCTGAACCACCGCGGAACTCATGTCCTGCGTCGGATCGACATCGCGCCGGGTCGGCGGCCGGATGATCCGCACCAGTGCGTGCAGGGCCGCCGCGCGGCGCTCCCTTCCCCTCGGATCAAAGCGCGCCACCCGACGCCTCCCCTAACGTTCGTGATTTTACAGCCTTAACGGACCTTCCTGAGTTCAGCTTCCAGAAAATCGCCTAGCTTATCCACAGCCCGCCCGGAACATGCCGTCGGCCGGTACAGGGCCCGCGCCGGCGCTGCTCGCCGGGCTTGCCACCGTGCTCGCGGGGATCGTGCTGGCGAACACTGGCCCCGGCCGGAATGACCGGCGCCCTCGACCGCCCCGGCGATCACCGACCGACTCCCGCCGTCGACCGCTCGCGCTGGACGCCGACCCCGGCCTGCTGGCGAGCGATCGCCTGGGTGGCCAGCGCATAGAGCTTCAGCGCCCGGTCGGGCTCGTCGTGCCAGCAGCTCCGCCGCGCATCGGCGATCAGGCGAAACGCCGCCGATGTCGCGAAGGTTGCGTGACGGTCGGAGCGCTGCATCAGCGGATTGAGCGCCGTGACCGCGGCAAGGTCGGCGCCCTCGCAGGCCGCCCTGCGGTCGCTCGCCTCGCCGACCGCGACAAATCGCGGCGCGGCCAGCAGCAACCCCAGCGTTCCGCCAAAGCCGGCGGCCAGAATCGCCATGCCCATCCCATGCCGCCGCAGCAGGACGGCCAGCTTGCCCTGTTCCATGCCCACCTCCATGCGAATGGTGCCGGGCCGTTACTCTGATCAAGGATTTCCCGGCGATGCCCTGCAGATAGCAGGTGACGCTGTGACGGCGGTATGAAGCAGTTCACACAGTCCGCGCGCTATGACAGGCTCGGCGGCGTTTTTTCGCCTGGAAGGCAAGTAGATGACCGAGACCTATCAACGCCCGATCGATCGCCTGATCGCCATCATGGCGCGGTTGCGCGCGCCCGTCGGCGGCTGTCCCTGGGACCTGGAGCAGAATTTCGCGACGATCGCGCCCTACACGATCGAGGAGGCCTACGAGGTCGCCGACGCCATCGAGCGCAACGACAAGCCCGGCTTGCGCGAGGAGCTGGGCGACCTCTTGCTGCAGGTCGTCTACCACGCGCGCATGGCCGAGGAGGAAGGCAGCTTCGCCTTCGACGACGTGGCGACCGCGATCAGCGACAAGATGGTGGCGCGCCACCCGCACGTCTTCGGCGACAAGGAAGTCGCGGGCGCCGCCGGCCAGACCCGCATGTGGGAAGAGTTTAAGGCGCGCGAGCGCGCCGCGAAAGCCAAGGCCAGCGGCAAGCCGCAATCGGTGCTCGACGACGTCCCGCTCGCCCTGCCCGCCCTGATGCGCGCCGAGAAGCTGCAGAAGCGCGCGGCGCGGGTCGGCTTCGACTGGCCCGACGTCCGCCAGGTGCTCGACAAGCTCGAGGAGGAGATTGCCGAGCTGCGCGCCGAGATCGACCAGGGCGGCAAGCCCGAGCGCGTGGCCGACGAGGTGGGCGACCTGCTGTTCGTGCTGGCCAACCTCGCCCGCCACCTGAAGGTCGATCCCGAGACCGCGCTGCGCGGCTGCAACGCCAAGTTCGAGCGGCGGTTCAATTTCATCGAGCAGTCGCTGGCCGCCCAGGGCCGCGCGCCCAAGGACGCCACGCTCGAGGAAATGGAGGCGCTGTGGTTGCGCGCAAAGCTGCAAGAACGCGAACGCAGTTGACGCTGCACTGCACGCTTGATTTGATGCGCCAGCCTTGAAATCCCGGGAGAGGGGAAGATCGATGGCCGTTGCATTGAAAGCCGATACGCCCAGCGTCCGCAGCCGCGTGTCGGAGAGCGAGTGGCAGGCGCGAGTCGACCTCGCCGCCGCCTACCGCCTGCTGGCGCACTTCAAGTGGACCGACGGCACGGCGACGCACATCTCCGCCGCGGTGCCCGACGAGCACGGCGCGTTCCTGATCAACCCGCACGGCATGCTGTTCCACGAGGTCACCGCTTCGTCGCTGGTGAAGATCGACCTCGACGGCAACGTGCTGCTCGACACGGGCTGGCCGGTCAACAAGGCGGGCTTCGTGATCCACTCGGCGATCCACAAGGGGCGCGAGGACATCAACTGCGTGATCCACACGCACACCCGCGCCGGCATCGCCGTCTCGGCGATGAAGTGCGGCATGCTGATGATCTCGCAGCACGCGCTGCGCTTCTACAACCGGATCGGCTACCACGACTTCGAGGGCATCGCCTGCGACCTCGACGAGCAGTCGCGCCTGGTGCGCGACCTGGGGCCGCACAAGGCGATGATCCTGCGCAACCACGGGCTGATCGGCTGCGGCACGTCGATGGCCGAGGCGTTCAGCGTGATCCAGTATCTGGAGCGCATCTGCGAGTCGCAGATCGCGGCGATGAGCGGCGGCGCCGAGCTCACCTACCCTTCGCCCGAGGTCTGCGAGAGGACCGCGCGGCAGTACGACACCGAGCTGATCGTCGAGCGCGGCTGGATCGCGCACAAGCGCATGCTCGACCAGATCGACCCGGGCTACGCGACCTGATCCGGCCTTCCACACGGCTGAACGAAAAGAAGCGCCTTCCGGCGCTTCTTTTTTGTCCATTCCTGGCCGGCTGGCGCGGTCAGTCCTTCATCAGCAGGTGCAGCAGGCTGGACGTGTCCCAGCGATTGCCGCCGCGCGCCTGGACCTGGGCGTAGAACTGGTCGATCAGGGCGGTGCCGGGCAGGCGCGCCTTGTTGCGCTTGGCCTCGGCCAGGCAGATGCCGAGGTCCTTGCGCATCCAGTCAACGGCGAAGCCGAAGTCGAACTTGCCCTGGACCATGGTCTTCCAGCGGTTTTCCATCTGCCAGGACTGCGCCGCGCCCTTGGAGATCGTCGCCAGCACCTTGTCGGTGTCGAGCCCCGCCTTCATCGCGAAGTTGACGGCCTCGGACAGGCCCTGGACCAGGCCGGCGATGCAGATCTGGTTGACCATCTTGGTGAGCTGCCCGGCGCCGGCCGCGCCCATGTGGGTGCAGGCCTTGGCGTAGACCTTCATGACCGGCTCTGCCGTCGCGTAGGTGCCGGCGTCGCCGCCGACCATGATCGTCAGCTGGCCGTTCTCGGCGCCAGCCTGGCCGCCGGAGACCGGCGCATCGAGGAAGCCGAAGCCCTTCTTCTTCGCCTCGGCCTCGAGCTCGCGCGCCACCTCGGCCGAGGCCGTGGTGTGGTCGGCCATGATCGCCCCCTTGGCCATGCCGGCGAAGGCGCCGTCCGGGCCCAGCACGACCGAGCGCAGGTCGTCGTCGTTGCCGACGCACACGAACACGATCTCGGCCCCCGCGGCCGCCTTGGCCGGAGTCGGGGCCGCCGTGCCGCCATGCTTCTTCGCCCATTCCGCCGCCTTGGCGGCGGTGCGGTTGTAGACCGTGACCTTGTGTCCCGCCTTCTGCAGGTGCCCCGCCATCGGGAAGCCCATTACCCCAAGGCCAAGGAATGCCACCGACTTGCCGCTCATCGTTCAACCCCTCTTATGACGTCTGACAGGCATGATTAAGGGCGCGGATCATAGGGGCGCACCGGGCCCCAGGCAACGCGGGCGGGCGCGCCGCCAACGGAGGCGGCCTCCCAACGCGGCATTCGGGTTCCGCGGCCGGGCGATCGCCGCGCAGCGTGGTCGCCTCTGGAACCGCTCGTCCAAATCCATCGGAAATATAGGCTTACCTGTGCCTCAAGATTTTAACTTTGAGCCATTGAGTTTAAACGCCAAACCCGATTTTCATGGTTAATCACGCCGTGACTTAACCGAAACTTAACCAAGTTTGTCAAAAAACTCTTAGTAAATCATTGACGCAATTTAATAAAATACTTACGGTTGGGTCCGTGGTTTACCCCATTCGGGACTAGGCGCGGATGCGGATCGGCGGCCCAGGAGCAGGGGCAGGCGTGAACAGGCTGGTGCCGGTGGGCACCGGCCCCGTTGGCACGGGCCGGGCCGAGCAGGCGCGCCGCGAGCAGGTCGAGCCGGTCGACGGCGGATCCAGCGCCCGCGCCGGATTTGCCGCGGCCTTCGCCACGACCCGCCATCCCTATGTCCGGGTCGAGACCGCCGTCCACGTTCATGATGGCCACCCTACGGCGACCGTGGACGCCCCCCTGGTGCCCGCGCCGCCCCAGGGGCCCTTCCTGGCCCAGTACATCGCCCAGGAGCGCCTGGGCCGCGGCCTGACCCTCAGCCAGTCCGAGAATGGCGCCCGGGCCTATCGCCGCGCCGAGCGTCCCCTGGTCGCGATCCGCAGCGGCGCGACGGTGGACACGGCGGCGTAGCCACTACCCCGAAGCCGCCTACCCGCCTACCCCGCCCGCGCGTCCTCCAGGATCATGTCCGAGGCCTTCTCGGCCATCATGATCACGGGCGCGTTGGTGTTGCCCGAGGGAAGCGTCGGCATCGCCGAGCAGTCGACCACCCGCAGCCCCCCGACCCCGCGCACCCGCAGCCGGGGATCCAGCACGGCCATCGGGTCGCCGTCCGGCCCCATCTTGCAGGTGCCGGCGGGGTGGTAGATCGTCGCAGAGGTATCGCGGGCGTTCTGCAGCAGGTCCGCGTCGGTCACCGCCTGCGGCCCGGGGCGCAGTTCCTCCGCGACATAGGGGCTGAGCGCCCTTGTCTCGGCCAGCCGGCGCGACAGGCGCATCCCGGCGACCAGGGTTTCCTGGTCGGTGCGCGTCGCCAGATAGTTCGGGTGGATCGCCGGGTAGGTTGTCGGGTCGGGCGATTTCGGCACGATGCTGCCCCGGCTCTCCGGCCGGAGCTGGCACACCGAGGCAGTGAAGGCCGAATACTTGTGCAGGCCCTCGCCCGGGCTGTCGGAGCTGAGCGGCTGGATGTGGAACTGCACGTCGGGCGTCTCGAGCTCAGGCCTTGTGCGGGCGAAGATCGCAAGCTGGCTCGCCCCCATGCTCATCGGCCCGGTGCGACGGAGCGCGTACTCGACCCCGATCAGGATCTTGCGCCACCACACGTTGACCTCGTCGTTGAGCGTGATCGGCCGGGGGCAGCGGTAGATCGCGCGGGCCTGCAGGTGGTCCTGCAGGTTCTCGCCGACGCCGGGCAGCGCGCGGACGACCGGCACGCCCAGCCCCTGCATCACCTGGCCGCGACCGATGCCCGAAAGCTCGAGCAGGTGCGGCGAGGAGATCGCGCCGGCCGCCAGGATCACCTCGCGCCGCGCCGCGGCCGACACCTGGCGCCCGCCGACCGCGTAGACCACGCCGGCGGCGCGCCCGCCCTTCAGCGTCACGCGGTGCGCCAGGGCGTTGGTCTCGACCGTGAGATTGGCCCGGCCGCGCGCGGGCTTCAGGAACGCCGTCGCGGTGCCGCAGCGCACCCCGTTGCGCGACGTGAGCTGGAAATAGCCTGCCCCCTCCTGCTCGTCGCCGTTGAAGTCGTCGCGCGCCGGGATGCCCAGCTCGACCGCGGCCTTGATGTAGGCGTCGCAGATCTCGCGCCGGATCCGCATGTTGGACACGGCCAGCGGCCCGCCCTTGCCGTGGAAGGCGTCGGCGCCGCGCTCCTGGTCCTCGCTGCGCTTGAAATAGGGCAGCACGTCGTCCCAGGCCCAGCCGGTGTTGCCGAGCTGGCGCCAGTGGTCGTAGTCCTGCTTCTGGCCGCGGACATAGAGCAGGCCGTTGATGGCGCTG
>JAEULC010000321.1 GCA_016792605.1 Rhodospirillales bacterium | reverse complement strand
TGGCCGCCATCAGCGCCCGGAACAGCCCCGTCGTATCGCCGATCCCGCCCGAGCCGGGGTTGTCCGCGTTCTCGATCACCGCCACCGCGCCGGGCGGCGCCTGGAGCGCGCGGGCGATGCCCTCCTCCGGCCCCGGCAGTGTGACGTAGAAGCGCGGCACGCGCGCCTCGTATTCCCGGGCCACCTCTGCCGCCGCGCGCTTGGCCAGGGCGCGATCGCCGTCCGCGTGCACCATCACGCTCGCCCCAGCATAGGGGCTGTCGCCATAGGCGAAGCCGCCGATGACACTGACGTCGAGCAAGCCGTCGCGCCGCTCGACCTCCCCGGCGATCCGCATCATCTCAGCCATCGGGCCGTCGGTCGTGCGCATGTTGGCGCTGGGCAGGATCGCCGGCACCTTGACCAGGGTGCCCACGGGGCGGATCGTGCCTGCGTCGCGGCGCGCCAGCAGGCCGAGCGCCTTGGTCGCGGTCTCGTGCTGGTCGACATGCGGGTGGGTCTTGTAGACGCAGGCGACGTCGAAAAGCCCGACCTGCGGCTGTCCCAGATTGGCGTGCAGGTCGAAGGACACGGCGAGCGGCGTGTCGCCGATCGCCGCGCGGACCGACCGCAGCAGGTCCAGGTCGGCGGCCGGCGTCGAGTCCGCCATCATCGCGCCGTGCAGCGCCAGGTAGACGGCGTCCCATCGCCCGGACGCGAGCCCGGCCACGATCTCCGCCTTGATCGCCTGGAAGCAGGCATCGGTCAGCGGCCCGCAGGGGCCGGCCTCGGCACAGGTCAGGAACGTGCCCTGCCAGTCCGGATGGGTGGCGAGGAAGTCGACCGCCGCCCCCATCTCGGTGCGCGTGCCGCGGAACCGTTCGGCGACGGCCGGACCGCTGAGCCAGGTCTGCGACCGGAACAGGTCCTCGGTCGCCTTCACCGGCGAGAAGGCATTGCCCTCGTGCATGAAGTCGGCAATGGCAAGGCGTGGCATGAGCGGTCGTCCCCGGGGCGGAGCTGCGTTACCGTCTGCTTAGCACGGCCGCCCGCGGGCCGGGCCATCCCTGGCGGTCCATGCCCAGGGCGCATCGAAACGATAGGACCTCGGCATTTCAACGCCAAGCCTGTGCCGCGCATGGTGGGACCACGTTGATCGCGACGATCTACGCCCCTCTCACCCAGGAGTCCTACCCATGAATACGACCTCCGCCCTGATCGCCTCGGCGATGCTCGCCGCCTTCGCCATGACCGCCGGCGGCGCGATGGCCCAGGATGCCAAGAAGGAGAAGTGCTACGGCATCGTGAAGGCCGGCAAGAACGACTGCCAGACCGCTACCTCGAGCTGCGCCGGCACCTCGAAGAAGGACCTGCAGGCCGACGCGTGGGTCTACCTGCCCGCCGGCACCTGCGCCAAGATCGCCGGCGGCTCAAGCCAGCCGGTCAAGGGCTGATGCCGGTCGACGGGGCCGTCTCCCCCGGCCCCGTCGCCTCCCCTTCCTGGCCGGGAGCCCGCCCATGTCGCTACGCGACGCCCTGTTCGACCTCGCCCAGTCCGCGCGCGCCCGCCGCCCGGCCGACGTGCAGGCGGTCATCGACGCCGCGCTGGACGAGCTGAATCGCAGCGGAATCGAAGCAACCTGCCTGCAGCGCGGCGAGACGGCGCCGGATTTCACGTTGCCCGCCGCGTCCGGCGGCGCGGTTTCGCTGGAAGCGTTGCTTCGCCACGGCCCGGCAGTCGTGGCCTTCTACCGCGGCGGCTGGTGCCCGTACTGCAACCTCGCGCTTCGGGCGATGGACGCGCTGGTCGCGCCCCTGCGCGGACTCGGCGCCTCGCTCGTCGCCGTCGCGCCGCAGCGGATCGAGGCGCAGCGCGAAACCGTCGGCGAGCATGCCCTGGGCTTCCCCCTGCTGGCCGACCCGGGCAATCGCGTCGCGCGCCTGTTCGGACTCGCCTACCCGATGCCCGACAGCCTGGTGATGCTCTATCGCAGCCTGGGGCTCGACCTGGCGGCAGCCAACGGCAGCGCTGCCTGGGAGCTGCCGCTGCCCGCGACCTACGTCATCGCCCGAGACGGCAGCGTTGCCGAGGCCTACATCGACATCGACTACACGAAGCGCGCCGAGCCTGCCGACATCCTGGCGGCGGTGATGCGGCTGGCGACAGAATCAGTCGCATGAGGCGCCACGCGACCGCCTTGAGCCGCCTGTTCCGGGCCCTGGACCTCGTCGGGCACGGCCTGGGGCCGGTGCTCGATCTCGCCATCCGCTGGTGGCTGGCGGCGATCTTCTGGGTATCCGGCATCCTGAAGGCCACCAACTGGGCGACGGCGCTCGAACTCGCCCGCAACGAGTATCCCGTGCCCTGGATGGACCCCGTCGCCGCGGCCTGGACCGGCGCCGCGATCGAGCTGGTGTGTCCGGTGTTCCTGTTCCTGGGCCTGGCCACGCGCCTTGCCGCCGCGCCGATGCTGGCGCTCTCGCTCGTGATCCAGGCCTACTACCGGGACCTGCCGGACCATCTCTTCTGGGCGATGCTGCTCGGTTGGCTGATCGTGCGCGGCCCCGGCGCCCTGTCACTGGACCGCCTGATCGCGCCGGCAATCCGTCGCACCGCCCTGCCGCTGGTCGAGCCCGCGTCCGACCTGGTCGCGGCGATGACGCGCTACGGCGCGCCCGCCTACCAGCTCTTCCTGCGCCTGTGGATGGCGGAGATCTTCTGGTCCTCCGGCCTGACCAAGATCGCGAGCTGGTCGACGACGGTTGCGCTGTTTCGCGAGGAGTACCAGGTGCCGGTGCTGCCGCCCGAACTGGCAGCTGTCTTCGCGACGTCGGTCGAGCTTGCCTGTCCCGTGCTGCTGACGCTCGGCCTGGGGACCCGGCTGGCCGCGCTGCCGTTGATCGCCATTACCCTGGTCATCCAGTTCACCTATCTCGACCGGGCTGAGCATTTCTACTGGCTGATGCTGCTCGGGCTCTTGGCGCTGCACGGTCCCGGTCCGCTGTCGATCGACGCGCTGATCCGGCGCTGGGCGACGCGCCTGGTGCCTGGCCTCGACGGCGCGCTGCCGCCCGGGAGCGATACCTGGCCGCGCGTGGTGATCGTAGGGGCGGGATTCGGCGGGCTCGAGGCGGCGCGGGCGCTGCGCTATAGCCCGGTGCGGGTGACGGTCGTCGACCGCCGCAACCACCACCTGTTCCAGCCGCTGCTCTACCAAGTGGCGACCGCCGCCCTGTCGCCGGCCGACATCGCGACGCCGATCCGCGAGATCCTGCGCGATCACGCCAACGCGCGCGTGCTGCTGGGCCGGGTCACCGGCGCCGACACGGAGGCGCGGACGGTGAGGGTCGAGCGCGAAGGCATGGCGCCCCGCGACATTCCGTACGACTTCCTGGTGCTCGCGACCGGGGC
>JAEULC010000031.1 GCA_016792605.1 Rhodospirillales bacterium | reverse complement strand
CGTGGTGATGGCGGGCGAGGCGGGGGCCACGGACGAGCTCTTCGTCAAGCAGCTGCGCGAGCGCTTCGGCCTGGACAAGCCGATGCCGGTGCAGCTCTGGATCTACGTCAAGGGCATCGTCACCCTCGACCTCGGCTTCTCGTTCCGCCAGCAGATGCCGGTTTCCAAGCTGATTGCCGACCGGCTGCCGGCAACCATCCTGCTCACCGGCTCGGCCTTCCTGATCTCGATCGTGCTCGGCGTCCTGCTCGGCTCCCAGGCGGCGCGGCGGGCCGGTTCCTGGGCCGACACGGCGATCACGGCGCTGGCCCTGGTGTTCTACGCCACGCCGCTGTTCTGGCTGGCGCTGATGCTGATCCTGCTGTTCTCGGTCACGCTCGGCTGGCTGCCGAGCTTCGGCTACGAGACGGTGGGGGCCGGCCATGCCGGCCTCGCCCGCGTGCTCGACATCGCCAGCCACCTTGTCATGCCGGCCTTCACCCTCGGCCTGTTCTTCATGGCGGTCTATGCACGCATGACCCGCGCCTCGATGCTCGAGGTCTCGCGGCTCGACTTCGTGCGCACCGCGCGGGCCAAGGGCCTCGACCAGGCGACGATCCAGCGCCGTCACGTTCTGCGCAACGCGCTGCTGCCCGTCGTCACGCTCGCAGGGCTGCAGGCCGGCACGCTGGTCGGCGGCGCGGTCCTGACCGAGACCGTCTTCGCCTGGCCCGGCATCGGGCGCCTCATGTACGAGTCGCTGCTGCAGCGCGACTACAACCTGCTGCTCGGCGTCTTCGTCTGCTCCTCGGCGATGGTGCTGGCCTTCAACCTGGTGACGGATCTGCTCTACCGCATCGTCGACCCGCGCATCGAGCTGGCGTCATGAAGCGCGGGTTCTGGGGCACCCTGCTGCGCAACCGCGGCGCCGCGATCGGCCTGGCGATCCTGGCGCTGGTCCTGGGCGTGGCGCTGATCGGCCCATTCTTCGTATCGCCCTCGCCCTGGCGCATGGTGCAGCGGCCCTTCCTGGCCCCGCTGATGGTCAGCGGCTTCCCCTTCGGCACCGACGCGCTGGGCCGCGACGTGACCGCGGGCCTAGTCCACGGCGCGCGGGTTTCGCTGCTGGTGGGCCTGGTATCGACCCTGACGGCGCTGATGATCGGCGTGCCGATCGGCGCCCTGGCCGGGTATTTCGGCGGCAAGGTCGACGACGCGGCGATGCGCTTCACCGAGTTCTTCCAGACCATCCCCAGCTTCGCGCTGGCGATCGTGCTGGTGGCGATCCTGCAGCCCTCGATCGTGTCGATCGTCGGCGCCATCGCCATCGTGTCCTGGCCGCCCGTCGCGCGGCTGGTGCGCGGCGAGGTGCTGTCGCTGCGCACCCGGGAATACGTCCAGGCCGCGATCGTCGCCGGCCAGACCCATCGCTGGATCGTCTGGCGCGAGATCCTGCCCAACACGCTCTCGCCGATCATCGTGCTCGCCTCGCTGATGGTGGCGACGGCGATCCTGCTGGAATCCTCGCTGTCCTTCCTCGGCCTCGGCGACCCGAACCTGATGTCCTGGGGCTACATGGTCGGCGCCGGCCGCACCGTGATCCGCCAGGCCTGGTGGATCACCGTGTTCCCGGGCCTGGCGATCCTGATCACCGTCCTGGCGCTGAACCTGATCGGCGAGGGGCTCAACGACGCGCTCAACCCGCGCGTCGCGCGCGACGGGCGGTAGGGGCAATGGCGGAGCCCGTCCTCGCGCTCGGCGACCTGACCCTGGCGCTGCCGCCCGGCGCGGAGCGTCCGCACGCGGTGGAAGGCGTCTCCTTCGACCTGGTGGCGGGCGAGATCCTGTGCGTGGTCGGCGAGTCCGGCTCGGGCAAGTCGATGTGCGCCCATGCGCTGATGGGCCTGCTGCCGCCGGCGGTCAAGCCGGCCGGCGGCGCGATCCGGTTCGAGGGGCGCAACCTGGTGGCGCTCGACGAGCAGGCCTGGATGAAGATTCGCGGCCGGCGCATCGCGATGATCTTCCAGGAGCCGATGACGGCGCTGAACCCGCTGATGCGGATCGGCGACCAGATGGCCGAGATGTTCCAGGCGCATGGGCTCCTGACCCCGCCCGAGCGCGAGCGCCGCGTGCTCGCGCTGGCGCGCGAGGTCGGGCTGCCCGACCCGGAGCGAATCCTGCGCGCCTATCCGCACCAGCTCTCGGGCGGGCAGCGCCAGCGCGTGGTGATCGCCATGGCCCTGGCGCTCGAGCCCGCGGTGCTGGTGGCCGACGAGCCGACCACGGCGCTCGACGTCACCACCCAGGCGCAGATCCTTGCCCTGATCCGCGACCTGCAGCGTCGCCACGGCATGGCGGTCATGTTCATCACCCATGATTTCGGCGTCGTGGCCGAAATCGCCGACCGCGTCGTCGTGCTGCAGCACGGGCGCAAGGTGGAGGAGGGGCCGGCGGCCGACGTGCTGACCCGGCCGCAGCACGCCTACACAAAGGCCTTGCTGGCGGCCGTGCCGTCGCTGGAGCCGCCGGCGCGGACGCCGCTCGACAGCCGGCAGCGCGCGGTGGAGGTCGCCGGGCTCGACAAGACCTACGTCACCGGCGGCGGCTGGTTCCGCCCGGCGCGGCGCGTGGCGGCGGCGAAGAATGTCGGCTTCACCATCCGGCGCGGCGAGACATTGGGCCTGGTCGGCGAGTCCGGCTCGGGCAAGTCCTCGGTCGCGCGGCTGCTGGTGCGCCTGATCGAACCGGACGGCGGCACGGTGCTGCTCGGCAACGAGGACTTCACGCAGCTCCGCGGCGAGAAGCTGCGCCATGCCCGCCAGCGCGTGCAGATGGTGTTCCAGGACCCCTTCGCCTCGCTGAATCCGCGCCGCACGGTCGGCGCGATCATCGCCGCCGGGCCGATCGCGCATGGCGTCAAGGACGACGTCGCCAGGGCGCGGGCGCGCGACCTGCTTGGCCTCGTCGGCCTCGACCCGGGCGCGGCCGATCGCTTCCCGCACGAGTTCTCCGGCGGCCAGCGCCAGCGCATCGCCATCGCTCGCGCCCTGGCGCTCGACCCCGAGGTGCTGGTGGCCGACGAGCCGGTCTCGGCGCTGGACGTCTCGGTGCAGGCCCAGGTGCTGCGGCTGCTGGAGGACCTGAAGGCGCGGCTCGGCCTGTCGATGCTGTTCATCACCCACGACCTGCGCGTCGCGGCCCAGATCTGCGACCGCATCGCCGTGATGAAGTCGGGCGAGATCGTCGAGTTGCGCCCCGCCGCCGACCTCTTCCGCGATCCGCAGCACGCCTACACGCGCGAGCTGCTGGCGGCGGTCTGCGGCGTCGCGCCCCGGGGACAGTCGGCCGCCGAGTAGACGGCCGGCGCCCCCGCCGCTACCCTGGACGCATTCCCTGCAGGAGACCAGCGCGATGACCGCGGACAGCTTCCCGATCAAGTGGCCCAACGGCGCCAAGTGCGCCGTGTGCATCACGCTCGACTTCGACGCCGAGTCGCTGTGGCTGAACCAGGATCCGAAGAACGCCGAGCAGATCGCGACCCTGTCGCTGGGTCTCTACGGCGCCAAGGTGGCGGTGCCGAAGATCCTGGAGTTCCTGCGCGAGGAGGAGCTGAAGGCGACGTTCTTCACCCCGGGCTGGACGGTCGACAACCACACCGGCCGGGTCGAGGCGATCCTGAAGGACGACCACGAGCTGGCGCATCACGGCTACATGCATCGCTGGCCCAACATCGACAAGCCCGAGGAGATCGTCGAGGAGCTCGACCGGGGCCTCGATGCGATGAAGCGCCATTTCGGCTACCGCCCGAAGGGCCACCGCCCGCCGGCCAGCGAGACCAACCACATCGTCCTGACCGAGCTGAAGAAGCGCGGGTTCCTCTATACCAGCGCCTGCAAGGACGACATCAACCCGTACCGCCACGTGCTGCGCGACGGCAGCCCGGGCCCGATCGAGATCCCGCAGCAGCCCACGCTGGGCGACTGGGGCTACGGCGCCACCCACATCAAGTCGCCCCGGCCGCTGTTCCCGCGCGAGCACGTGCTGTCGATCTGGCAGGACGACTTCGAGATGCTGCGCGAATGGGGCGGGCTGGTGATGCTGGTGCTGCACCC
>JAEULC010000249.1 GCA_016792605.1 Rhodospirillales bacterium | reverse complement strand
GAGCGCATCAAGGCGCTGATGTTCACCTTCGACGACCTTTCCAAGCTCGACCCGGGCGGCGTGCAGACGCTGCTGCGCGCGGTGCCGAAGGACAAGCTGTCGATCGCGCTCAAGGGGGCGTCGGACCCGATCAAGGACCTGTTCTTCTCGAACATGTCCGAGCGCGCGGGCAAGATGCTGAAGGAAGAGATCGCGTCCCTGGGTCCGATCCGCCTGCGCGACGTCGACGAGGCGCAGATGCTGATGGTCCAGACCGCCAAGGACCTGTCGGCCAAGGGCGAGATCGTGCTCGCCGACAACAAGGGCGACGACGAGCTGGTGTACTAGGCTATGGCCATGGCCAACCGCTTCATGTTCGACCTGGATTTCGACGACGCCCGGAATCTGGCCGACAAGCCGTCGGAGCCGACCTTCACCCAGGACGAGCTCAACGCCGCGCGCGGCGTGGCGCGTGCCGAGGGCATGGAGGCTGGCCGCGCCGAGGCGATGCGCTCGGTCGAGCGCCGCGTCGGCGAGAACCTGGGGCAGATCGCCCAGCACCTGGGAGATGCGTCCAGCCAGCGCCAGGCATCGCTGCAGGAGATCGAGCGCAACGCCGTCGACCTCTGCGTCGGGCTGATGCGCCGCCTGTTTCCCGAGTTCCAGCGCCGGCACGGCAGCGGCGAGATCGAGCAGCTGGTCCGCGAAAGCCTGCGGGTGATGGTCGACGAGCCGCGCGTCGTCGTGCGGCTCAACGACGAGAACCTCGACCTGCTGCAGGAACGGATCAAGGGCGCCGCGACGGCCGCGGGCTTCGCCGGCAAGATCGTGCTGGTGAGCGACGACCAGGTTCCGCCCGGCGACTGCGCCATCGAATGGGCCGATGGCGGAACCGAACGCAACGGCGACCGGCTGTGGGCGGAAATCGATGCCGCCATCCGCCGCCTGACCGCCGCCGACCAGCCCGACCACGCCGCCGACGCGGCCGCGCACCCGACTTCCGACGGAGAGTGACATGGCAACCGAAGACCTGAACCTGAACGAACTGGGCAACAGCGCCCAGCAGGCGGCCCCGGCCGCAGCCCCCCCGGCGCAGCAAGGCGCCGCGGGCGACGACAACAAGGCGACGCGCCAGCTCGAGGCCGTCTATGACGTCCCGGTGCAGGTGTCGGCCGTGCTCGGCCGCGCCACGATGCAGGTCAGCCAGCTCCTGAAGCTCGGCCGCGGCGCGGTGGTCGAGCTCGACCGCAAGGTCGGCGAGGCGATCGACATCTACGTCAACAACCGCTTGGTGGCGCGCGGCGAGGTCGTCGTCGTCGACGAGCGCCTGGGCGTGACCATGACGGAAATCATCAAGTCCGACCGCGGCTGATCCCGGCAAAGGAAAGACGAAGACCATGGCCATGCTGCGCGAGGATGAACACATGAGCACATCGCGGACGCGCCCGCTGTCGCTGGCACGGCTCGCCGGGCAGCTCGACCTCAGCGTGCTGCTGGGCATCGGCGCGGCCCTGACGCTTCTGGCGATCGCGATCGCGGCCAGCGGCTCGATCGGCGCGTTCCTCGATGTGCCCTCGATGCTGATTGTGCTCGGCGGCACCGCCGCCATCACCGCCGCCGGCTACGCGCCGGGCGACATCGCCTCCGCCGCGAGCGCCGGCGCCCGCGCGCTGCTGCGCGCCGCCCACAGCGCCGGCGACGTCGCCACCGAGATCCTGGAGCTGGCGGCCGAGGCGCGGACCAAGGGCCCGGGCTCGCTGCACCGGATCCTGGACGACCACGCGACCAACGACCGGGTCCACCGCATCCTGGCGCTGGCCGCCGCCGGCCTGCCGGTCGACGCGATCGACGCCCTGGTCGAGCGCGAGACCCGCGCCGGCACGCAGCGCCTGTCCACCGCCGCCGGTATGCTGCGCCGCGCCGCCGACGTTGCCCCGGCTATGGGCCTCATCGGCACGCTGGTCGGCCTGGTGCAGATGCTGGGCGTGCTCGACACGCCGTCGAAGATCGGCCCCGGCATGGCGCTGGCGCTGCTCACCACGCTTTACGGCGCGGTGCTGGCGCACCTGGTGCTGCTGCCGATCGCGGCCCGGCTGGACCGCGCCGCCGAGGACGACGAGCGCATCGCCAACCTCTGCCGGCTCGGCGCCATCTCGATTGCGCGCCAGGAGAGCCTGCGCACGCTCGAACTGCAGCTCAACAGCGCCCTGCCGCCGGCAGAGCGTCCCCGCTACGTCGACTGACCTACATACGCCCGAACGGATCAAGATCATGCGTTTGCTCATTGTCGGAACCCTCGAAGGCCACATCAGCGCCGCCGGCCGCATCGCGCTGGCGCGCGGCGCCAAGGTTGCCCATGTCGACGACGTCGACCAGGCCATGGTGGCGCTGCGCAACGGCCAGGGCGCCGATCTCCTGATGATCGACGTGGTGCTGGACGTGGGCCAGCTCATCGCCAGCCTGATCGCCGAGCGCTTCTCGATCCCGGTCGTGGCCTGCGGCGTCGGCAACGACGCCGGCGCGGCCGTGCGCGCGATCAAGGCCGGCGCCAAGGAATACCTGCCGCTGCCGCCCGACGCCGAGCTGATCGCCGCGGTGCTGGAGGCCGTGTCGCAGGAGAACAACGCGATCCTGTTCCAGGACGCCAGCATGCAGGCGGCGATGAAGCTGGCCGAGCAGGTGGCGCCGAGCGAGGCGAGCGTGCTGGTCACTGGCGAGAGCGGCACCGGCAAGGAGCTGCTGGCCCGCCACATCCACCGCAAGTCGAAGCGCGCGCGCAACAAGTTCGTGTCCGTGAACTGCGCCGCGATCCCGGAGAACCTGCTGGAATCCGAGCTGTTCGGCCACGAGAAGGGCGCCTTCACCGGCGCCGTCGCCCGCCGCATCGGCAAGTTCGAGGAAGCCAACACCGGCACGCTGCTGCTGGACGAAATCAGCGAAATGGACCTGCGGCTGCAGGCCAAGCTGCTGCGTGCGATCCAGGAGCGCGAGATCGACCGCGTCGGCGGCACCACCCCGGTCAAGGTCGACATCCGCATCATCGCCACCAGCAACCGCAACCTCGAGGACGAGGTGCGCAAAGGCCGGTTCCGCGAGGACCTGTTCTTCCGCCTGAACGTCGTCAACCTGCGCCTGCCCCCCTTGCGCGAGCGCCCGCGCGACATCGAGATGCTGTCGTCGCACTTCTCGAAGAAGTACGCGGCGGTCAACGGCCTGCCGCAACGCCCGCTGTCGGCCGCGGCGCTGGCCAAGCTCAAGTCGCATGCCTGGCGCGGCAACGTGCGCGAGCTCGAGAACACGATGCACCGCGCGGTGCTGATGGCCAGCGGCCCGGACATCGGGCCCGAGGCGATCATGCTCGGAGACCAGATGGGCGGCGGCGACGCCCCGCGCGGCGAGACGCTGCGCCCGACCGCATCCGCGGCCGCGCCGACCGGCGACGCCGCAGCGGGCGCCGCCACGACCCAGGACCTGGTCGGGCTGACCGTGGCCGAGGTCGAGCGCCGGCTGATCCTCGACACCCTGCAGCACTGTCTGGGCAACCGCACCCACGCCGCCAACATCCTGGGCATCTCGATCCGCACGCTGCGCAACAAGCTGAAGCAGTACAGCGAGGAGACCGGCGCGGCGGTGCATCCGGAGCCGGCTGAGGCCAGCGCTCCGTGAGTGATATCGCCACGCCGCAGCAGCAGGCCGCCGAGGCAGCCGCGCCGGTCGGCGCGGCCGTCGGCGCTGGGGGCGTCGGCGGCGCGAACCTGAACCAGAGCCTCTCGTGGCTGACCGGGCAGTTCCGCCGCCCGGACATCATGCTCGCGCTGGGCGTGATGGGTATCCTCGCGGTCCTGATCTTGCCGCTGCCGACCTGGCTGCTCGACATCATGCTGGCGCTGTCCATCACCGTCTCGGTGCTGGTGCTGATGGTCGTGCTGTTCATCCAGAAGCCGCTGGACTTCAGCTCCTTCCCGACCGTTCTGCTCATCACCACGATGCTGCGGCTGTCGCTGAACCTGGCGTCGACCCGGCTGATCCTGACCAACGGCCACGAGGGCACGAACGCCGCCGGCCGCGTCATCGAGGCTTTCGGCCACTTCGTGATGGGCGGCAACTTCGTCATCGGGCTGATCGTGTTCGCGATCCTGGTGATCGTGAACTTCGTCGTCATCACCAAGGGCTCGGGCCGCATCGCCGAGGTGTCGGCGCGCTTCAGCCTCGACGCCATGCCCGGCAAGCAGATGGCGATCGACGCCGACCTCTCCGCCGGCCTGATCAACGAGGCCGATGCCCGCGCCAGGCGCAAGGCGCTGGAGGACGAGAGCACCTTCTTCGGCTCGATGGACGGCGCGTCCAAGTTCGTGCGCGGCGACGCGATCGCCGGCCTGCTGATCGTGTTCATCAACATCATCGGCGGCATCCTGATCGGCGTCGGCCAGAAGGGCATGGGCATCGGCGCGGCGACGCACACCTACACCCTGCTCACCGTCGGCGACGGGCTGGTGACGCAGATCCCCGCGCTGATCGTCTCGACCGCCGCCGGCATGCTGGTGACCAAGTCCGGCACGACGGGATCGACCGACAAGGCCCTGTTCTCCCAGCTCGGCGGCTACCCGCGCGCGCTTGGCGTCGTGTCGGCGCTGATGGTGCTGCTGGCGATCGTGCCGGGCGTCCCCGCCCTGCCGTTCCTGATGCTGGCGGCGATCACCGGCTACATCGCCTGGACCATCACCCGGCAGGCGGCGGAGGCCGAGCGGGCCCGTGCCGAGCAGGCCATTGCCGAGGCCGCCGCCGTGCCGGTGGCCGAGCAGCCGATCTCGCAGTCGCTGCAGATCGACACGGTGCGCCTCGAGCTCGGCTATGGCTTGCTGGCGCTGATCAACAACGACAAGGAGCGCCGCCTCACCGACCAGATCAAGGCGCTGCGCCGCCAGCTCGCCGGCGAGATGGGCTTCGTGATGCCGGCGGTCCGCATCCAGGACAACCTGCAGCTTGGCGCCAACACCTACATCATCCGCATCAAGGAAATCGAGAACGGCCGCGGCGACCTGCGCCCCGGCATGCTGCTGGTCATGGACCCGCGCGGCCAGCCGATCGACCTGCCCGGCGAGCCGACCACCGAGCCGACCTTCGGCCTGCCCGCCATGTGGGTCGGCGAGGCGTCGCGCGAGGAGGCGATGTTCCGCGGCTACACCGTGGTCGACCCGGCGACGGTGATCACCACGCACCTGACCGAGATCGTCAAGGACAACATGGCCGAGATGCTGTCCTACACCGAGACCCAGAAGCTTTTGAACGAGCTCGACAAGGAGCACCAGAAGCTGGTCGCCGACGTGGTGCCGACCCAGATCACGATCGGTGGCATCCAGCGCGTGCTGCAGAACCTGCTGGGCGAGCGCGTCTCGATCCGCGACCTGCCGACGATCCTCGAGGGCGTGTCCGAGGCCTGCGCCACCACGCGCAACGTCGGCACCATCACCGAGCACGTGCGCGCCCGCCTGGCGCGCCAGATCAGCGAGGCCAATGTCGGCCGCCAGGGCTACATCCCGCTGGTCACGCTCACTCCGGAATGGGAGCAGGCCTTCGCCGAATCGATCACCGGCCAGGGCGACGACCGCCAGCTCTCGATGGCGCCAAGCCGGCTGCAGAAGTTCATCACCACGGTGCGCCAGGTATTCGAGCGCCAGGCCATGCTGGGCGAGATCCCGGTCCTTTTGACCAGCCCCATGATCCGTCCCTATGTCCGCTCGATCATCGAGCGCTTCCGGCCGACCACGGTGGTCATGTCGCAGAACGAGATCCACCCCAAGGCCAAGATCAAGACGATGGCGCAGGTATGAGCCATGGCCGAATCGCGTCAGTTCGAATCACCTGAAGCGCCGCCCGGCGCATCGATTCGCACTCGCCCCGGCCCGCGCCGGCGCGAACCCGTCCTACGCGCCAGCTTGAAAAAGTGTAGGTTGCCGCCATGCGGCTGAAAACCTTCACGGCCCCGTCCATGCCCGAGGCGATGCGCCTGGTGCGCGACCAGCTCGGGCCGGACGCGATCATCGTGTCGAGCCAGCCGGCCGACAAGGGCAAGGGCGTCATCGTCACCGCCGCGATCGAGCAGGCGCCGGAGCCGGTGGTCGCCACCCCTGCCGTCGCCGCCGACCCGGTCGAGCGCATGACCGAGACGCTGGCCAACCACGGCACGCCGGGCGCGATCGCCGACCGGCTGCTGGCCGTGGTCGCCAAGGCGCTCTCGCGCACGTCAGACCCGGCGATCGCCATGGGCGCGGCGCTGGACTCGGTGTTCGGCTTCGCCCCGCTCGGCACGCCCGAGCCGGCGCGCCGCGGCGGACGGCCTGTCATGCTGGTGGGCCCGCCCGCCGTCGGCAAAACCGTGACCGTCGCCAAGCTCGCCGCCCGCGCCGTGATGGCGCGCAAGCCCGTCATGCTGGTGACGATGGACACGCGCCGCGCCGGCGCGGTCGACCAGCTCGCGGCCTTCGCCCGGGTGCTGAAGGTCGATCTCGGCGAGGCGGCCGATGCCGAGGGGCTGAAGCATTTCCTGCGCAGCGCCGGCGACCAGGCGGTGATCGTCGACACGCCCGGCGTCAACCCGTTCAACGCCGCCGAGATGGCCGAGATCGCCGCCGCGGCGGAGGCGGTTCATGCCGAGCCTGTCCTGCTCATGCCCGCCGGGCTGGACGTCGCCGACAGCGCCGAGATCGCCGAGGCCTTCGCCGCGATCGGCGCCGGCCGCATGATCGCCACCCGCGTCGACCTGGCCCGCCGCCTCGGCGGCCTGTTGTCGGCGGCGCAGGCCGGGCGCCTGGCCTTCGCCGAGGTCAGCGTCACGCCGCAGATCGCCGACGGCCTCAGCCCCCTGAACCCGGTCGCGCTCGCGCGCCTGCTGCTACCCTGGGCGGCAAAGGCCGAGTCAGACCGCGCCCCGCGCTCCTCCCGTTCCTCCAGCAAGCAAGCGGCCGCATCATGAACACCCCGGTCGAACTGAAACTGCACACCTCCCCCGATCCGTCGCGCCGCGTCGTCGCGGTCGCCTCGGGCAAGGGCGGCGTGGGCAAGACATGGTTCTCGATCACGCTCTCGCACGCGCTCGCGCGCGCCGGGCAGCGCACGCTGCTGTTCGACGGCGATCTGGGCCTCGCCAACGTCGACATCCAGCTCGGCCTGACGCCGTCGCGCGACCTCGGCGCGGTGCTGGCCGGCCAGGCGACGCTCGACCAGGTGGCGCAGCCCTTCGCCGACGGCGGCTTCGACATCATCGCCGGCCGCTCGGGCGCCGGCACGCTCGCCAACCTGCCGCAGCAGCGCCTCAGCCTCCTGGGCGAGGAACTGGCCGCCGTGGCGCGGCGCTACGACCGCGCGGTCATCGACCTCGGCGCCGGCGTCGACCGGCCGGTGCGCTACCTCGCCACCGTCGCCGGCATGACCCTGGTCGTCACCACCGACGAGCCGACGGCGCTGACCGACGCCTATGCCTTCATCAAGGTGACGCACCAGGAATCGCCCGGCGCGAAGATGGGCGTCGTCGTGAACATGTCGGCCACCAAGCGCGACGGCGAGCGCACCTACGAAACGCTGCTGCGCGCCTGCAAGGGCTTTCTCAAGATCGAACCGCCGCTCTACGGCATCATCCGGCGCGACCCCAAGGTGCGCGAGGCGATCCGGCACCAGACGCCGCTGCTCACCCGCTACCCGAATTCCGAGGCGGCGATGGACGTGGAAGCAATCGCCAAGCGCCTGATCGCCGACACGCCGTAGCGCCCGTGCCATGACGACCCTCGGCCCCGTCCCGCCGCCCCTGCCGCCGCCGCCGTCGTCCTCGACGACCAGCGCGACGCCGAGCGCGACGGGCACCGGGGCCACGCCGACCCCGTCGGCGCCGACCGTCACCGCCAATGCCGTCCAGGCGCTGACCGCCGTCATCGTCAACCTGCCCAACACGCTGCGCTCGCGGCCCGCCGGGTCGCCCGTCACCGGCACGCTGGTAGCGCAGGACGCCAACAGCAACGCGCTCGTGCGCACCAACGACGGCGTCGTCGTGCTGCGCGGTCCGATCAACTTGCCGCTCGGCAGCCAGGTAGCGCTTACCCTGCCCGACCAGCCCGACGGCGGCCTTGCCAAGCTGACCCTGCTGCGCCTGCCCGATGGGACCGCCCCCAACAACGCGGCGCTGACGCCGGTGACGCCCGGCACGCCGCGCCCCGGCGCGCTTGCCGGCCTGCCGGGGCAGATCGCGCCGGGCGCTGGCGGCCTCGCGCCGACCGGCCAGGCGAATGGCGGCACCGCCGTGCCGATCGCGGCGGGACAGGTCCTCTCCGCCACCCTGGCGCAGCGCGCCGCGCCCGAGGCGGTCAACCCGGCCTACCAGCGCTACGGCGCGGCGCCGATCGGCGCCACCTTCGACGTGCGCGTGCTGAACGTGGTGCCGCCCGGCATCGAAGGCGCAGCGCCGCGCGGCATCGCGATCGGCATCAACGCCGCCGGCCACCCGGTCGTGAACGCGCAGGTGATCGGCCAGACCGGCTCGGGGCTGGTCGTGGTCAACGCGGGCTTCGGGCTCTTGACCGTGCCCTCGGGCGGCGTGCTGCTCGCCGCCGGCGCGCAGCTGCAGCTCGAGTTCCTCGGCCGCCCGCCGCCTGGCGCACCCGGGCAGCCGCCCCCGGGCCAGTTCGGGATCGCGCCTGCCGTCGCGCTGGCCGAGTTCGGCGGACGGCCGCCGGGCGATGCCGGCACGCTGGCGCATGACTGGGAGACGCTGCGCCGGACGATCGAGGCGCTGGTGCAGCAGAATCCGCAGGCCGCGCAGTCCGCGCTCGGCCGCGCCGTGGCCCAACCGGGCGACCGGCTGGCGGCCGGACTGCTGTTCCTGGTCGCGGCGATGCGCGGCGGCGACATCGGGGCGCTGCTCGGCGAGCCCGCGATTCGTAGCCTGGAGCGCGCGGGCCGCGGCGGGCTGCTGCGGCGCCTCAACGACGAGCTCGGCGTCTTGAACAAGCTGGCGACCGAGGCCTCGGGCGAGTGGCGCGCCTTCTTCCTGCCGGTGCAGCCGCCGGACGGGCCGATCACGCCGGTGCGCATGTTCTTCCGCCAGCCGCGCAAGAACCAGAAGCAGGGCGAGCAGGCGACGCGTTTCGTGGTCGAGACCGAGCTGACGCGTCTGGGCCCGATCCAGATTGACGGCCTGGCCAAGGCGACGCGGCTGGACCTGATCCTCCGCACGCGCGAGGCCCTGCCGGCCGAGGCGCAGACCGAGATCGACCGGATATTCCAGTCCGCGGCCGCGGACGGACGCTTCACCGGCTCGATCGGCTTCCAGGCCGTCGAGCGCTTCCCGATCGATCCGTTGGAGGAGATCGGCCACCCCGTCCACGGGGTGACCGCTTAAGGCGGACCAGCCCCGGCCGTCAGCCCTGCCGCTGCCGCCGACGGTGCATGACCGTACCGAGCTCGTCGAGGGTCTGGCGCTCGGCGCGGGCTTCCTTCTGCTTCTTCTGCTTCTCGCGGTTGGCAAGCGCGAGCTCGTACTTCTTCAATTCCTGAAACGCGGTCGCGACATCGCTGCGCGCCTGCTCGGTCTGCGCGCCGACCTCGGCCAGCGACTTGGCGATGTGGTCGCGGCGCTGGATGACAGACTGCGCGTAGCCGCCATAGGTCATGGCGGCCAGGCCGCCGCCGCGCGCCTGGTGCTGCTCCTGGACGAGTTCCGCTTCGAGCTGCGACGCGGCCTGCTGCAGCTTCTGGCGCAGGCGCTCGAGCTCCTGGAGGACGCGGCTGCGCTCCTCCAGCTTCCACTTGTGCACGCGCACCATTGCGGCGACGCCTTTCATGCGGCACCTCCAAGGATCTCGGCCAGTTTGGCGTAGCCGCCGTCGAGTGTGTCACGCTCGCTGCGGTCCTGGTTCAGGAACGCCTCGAGCAGCGGCTGGATCGCAATCGCCTGGTCGACGGTCGCGTCGCTGCCCTGGCGGTAGGCGCCGATGCGGATGAGCTCGGCCATGTCCTCGTACGCGGCCATCAGCGAGCGTGCCTTGCGGATCAGCGCGTTCTCCTCGACCGAGTTGCAGTTCGGCATGACGCGGGAAATCGAGCGCAGCACGTTGATTGCCGGATAGCGCCCGCGCTCGGCGATCGCGCGCTCGAGCACGATGTGGCCGTCGAGGATGCCGCGCACCGCGTCGGCGATCGGCTCGTTCATGTCATCGCCCTCCACCAGCACGGTGAAGAGGCCGGTGATGCTGCCTGCCCCTGCGCCGGGACCGGCGCGCTCCAGCAGCCGCGGCAGCTCGGCGAACACGGTCGGGGTATAGCCCTTGCTGGTCGGCGGCTCGCCGGCCGAGAGCCCGATCTCGCGCTGCGCCATGGCGAAGCGCGTGACGCTGTCCATCATGCACAGCACGGACTGGTCGAGGTCGCGGAAGTACTCGGCGATGGTCAGCGTCATGTAGGCCGCCTGGCGGCGCATCAGCGGCGATTCGTCCGATGTGGCGACGACGACGACGCTGCGCGCGCGGCCGTCCTCGCCCAGGTCGTCCTCGAGAAACTCCTGCACCTCGCGACCGCGCTCGCCGATCAGGCCGATGACGTTGACGTCGGACGCGGTGTAGCGCGCCAGCATCGACAACAGCACCGACTTGCCGACGCCTGAGCCGGCGAAGATGCCGGTGCGCTGGCCGCGGCACATGGTGAGAAAGGCGTTGAGCGCACGGACGCCGAGGTCGATCTTGCCGCCGACGCGCTGGCGCGCATGCGCCGGCGGCGGCGTGGCGCGCAGGCGGTAGGCGATGTTGCCGAGCTTCAGCGGGCCCTGCCCGTCGATCGGCTCGCCCATCGCGTTGACGACGCGGCCGAGCCACGAGGGGTCGGGATAGATGACGGGCTCGTGGCCGAGGACCTCGACCTTGCAGCCGAGCCCGATCCCGTCGAGCTGGCCGAAGGGCATCATCAGCACGCGGTCGGCGCGGAAGCCGACCACCTCGCAGGCCACCTGGCGCTGGTCGCGGGTGACGACGTGGCAGCGATCGCCGATCGACAGCACGCGCTGCACGCCGCCGATCTCCACCAGCATGCCCAGCACGCCGGTGACGCGCCCGAAATAGCGGTGCGGCGGAATGCGCTCGATATCGGCCATCAGGTTGGCCAGCAATTGATGCTGCAACACGGACCTCGACCATCCGCCAACTACCCCTGGGGGGTGGCGGGAAAAACAGGCGTTCTGACCCGGGGCCAGTGTCACCCAGGGTGTTTAATGATCCATGAATGCCGGCGTTTGGGCTAAACCACTGCGTGCGCGGGTGATTTCCGGGCTGGGCGAACAGGCGGCGGGTAATCGGCTGCCGGCGGCAAGAATGCGGGCCCATTGCGTCCAGTTGCCCACCCGGCAAGTCTTGCCTAGCACTCGAAGAATTCTTGACCGGGCCAATAAAAATCGCCTGTCAAGGTAAAATATCCTTGATTCGCGGCCGCTGTTAAGATAGATTAACGTTAATACCCACGGAGACAACCCATGCGCATCCTTCTGGTTGAAGACGACAGCTCCACCGCGAAAAGCATCGAGATGATGCTGAAGTCCGAAGGCTATGTGGTCGATCTGGCCGACATGGGCGAAGACGGCCTCGAGATCGGCAAGCTGTACGACTACGACATCATCGTGCTCGACCTGATGCTGCCGGACATCGACGGCTACGAGGTGCTGCGGCGCCTGCGCCAGGCGCGCATCAAGACGCCGATCCTGATCCTCTCCGGCCTCTCGGAGCTGGACGCGAAGGTCAAGGGCCTCGGCGTCGGCGCCGACGACTACATGACCAAGCCCTTCCACAAGCGCGAGCTGATCGCCCGCATCCAGGCGATCGTCCGACGCTCCAAGGGCCATTCGGACTCGGTCGTGCGCACCGGGAAGCTGGTGGTCAACCTGGACACCCGCACGGTCGAGGTGAACAGCCAGCCGCTGCACCTGACCGGCAAGGAATACGGCATCCTCGAGCTCTTGAGCCTGCGCAAGGGCATGACGCTGACCAAGGAGATGTTCCTCAACCATCTCTACGGCGGCATGGACGAGCCGGAGCTGAAGATCATCGACGTATTCGTCTGCAAGCTGCGCAAGAAGCTGACCGTGGCGACGGCCGGCGAGAACTACATCGAGACGGTGTGGGGCCGCGGCTACGTGCTGCGCGACCCGCCGAGCGAGAGCGACGCCCAGGCAGCCCGCCCGCGCGCGGCGGCGCCTGCCGCCTAACGGCGACACGGGCGCCGGCGGCCTGAAGCGGCGGCCAGGTTCCCTGAAACGAAAAACGCCGGCGACATCGCCGGCGTTTTTTTGTGTCCGCGGAGAAGCGGCGAAGGATCAGACCGCGACGCGCGCCATCGGCGCCGGCTGGGTCGCCTGGCCTGAACTGAGGCAATAGACGCCGCGATAGCCCTGGAGCGGCTGGAAGCGCTCGGTCACGCCGATCACCGTCTCGGCGCCGCCGAGATAGAGGAAGCCGTCCGGCGCCAGGATGCGGCTCATCCGGTCGAGCACCTTGGTCTTGGTCGGCTGGTCGAAGTAGATCAGCACGTTGCGGCAGAAGATGACGTCGAAATTGCCGAGCGTGGCCGGGTCCTCGAGCAGGTTGAACTCACGGTACTTGACCATGCCGCGGATCGCGTTGTCGATCTGCCACTTGTCGCCAATCTGCTTGAAGTACTTCATCAGCAGGTTGATCGGCAGGCCGCGCTGGACCTCGAACTGCGAATAGCTGCCGGCCTTGGCCTTCTCCAGCATCTCGACCGAGATGTCGGTCGCCACGACCTCGATGCGCCAGTTCGCCAGCTTCGCGCCCTCTTCCTTCAGGAGCATCGCCAGCGAATACGGCTCCTGGCCGCTCGACGACGCCGCGCACCACACGCGGATCGTGCGCGACGACTGGCGCCCCGCCATCAGGTCGGGCAGCACCTTGGTCTTGAAGATCTCGAACGGCTTGATGTCGCGGAAGAACAGCGACTCGTTGGTGGTCATCGCCTCGGTGATGTCGCGCAGCAGGGTTGCGTCCCGGCGCATGCGCACCGACGTCACCAGCTCGTCCAGGCCCTTGATGCCGTGGCGGCGCGCGACCGGCAGCAGCCGGCTCTCGAGCAGGTAGCCCTTGTCGCGCGCCAGCACCAGGCCGGAGCGCTCCTTGAGAAGGGTGCTGAGGAAATCGAAATCTTCAGGCTTCATGCCGCTGTCCTCGCGGCGACACGCCGCAGATACGATCCGATGTCGGCCAAGGGCATGACCGCGGTGCACAGGCCGGCCGTGGCGACGGCGCCCGGCATGCCCCAGACCACGCTGGTCGCCTCGTCCTGCGCCACCACGGTGCCGCCGGCCTTGACCACCTCGTCCGATCCGGCGCGCCCGTCCGAGCCCATCCCGGTCAGGATCAGAGTCAGGACGCGGCCGCCATACGAGCGCACGATCGAGCGCAGCATCGGGTCGACCGCCGGGCGGCAGAAATTCTCGGGCGGGTTCTGGTTCAGCTTGATCGTGCGCTTGGGCGCACTGCCCTCGACCGTCATGTGGAAGTCGCCCGGCGCCAGGTAGATGCGCCCGCCGACGATCGGCTCGCCATCCACCGCCTCGGCGCACTTGATGCCAGAGGCGCGGGTGATGTGCTCGGCCAGGATGGTCGTGAACGTCGCCGGCATGTGCTGGGTGATGAGGATCGGCTGGCCGAGCCCGCCCTTGAGGTCGCCCAGCACCTTCATCAGCGCCTGCGGGCCGCCGGTCGAGCTGCCGATAGCGACGATCTCCGGCATCGGGATGATCGGCGGGCTCTGGCGCAGCGTGAAGCTGGTCGGGCCTGCGGACTTCTTCAGCGTGAGGGCCGGCGCGCGCGTCGTGATCGCCGTCGCGGCGGCCTGCGGGCGCGGCGTGGCGGAACCGACGACCTGGCGGCGGCGCACGGCGCCCAGCGCCTTCACCCGCTCGCCGAGCTCGCGCTTGAAGTCCTGGGCCGAGTTGAGCTCGGTGGTCGAGGTCGGCTTGGCCATGTAGTCCGACGCGCCAAGATCCAGCGCGCGCATCGAGACTTCGGCGTTCTTGCGCGTCAGCGTCGAGGCCATGATGACCTTGAGCGTCGGGTCGCGCTTCAGCATCTGCGGCAGGGCGGTCAGCCCGTCCATCTCCGGCATCTCGATGTCGAGCACGACGACCTCGACGTCGTTGCGCTCGAGCGCGCGCAGCGCCATCAC
>JAEULC010000170.1 GCA_016792605.1 Rhodospirillales bacterium | reverse complement strand
TACCAGATGGTCTACGCCTGGCTGCAGATGATGGGGACGGGCCCCGGCTGGTCCTACATGGACAAGGTGCATGACAACGTCGCCGTCTACACCCATTCCGGCTCGGCGCCCTGCGTCCAGGCCGGCAAAGGCGAGCGCGTGATCGGCATCGGGTTCGACATGCGCGGCGCGCGCGAGAAGACCCAGGGCGCGCCGATCGACATCATCCTACCCAAGGAAGGCACGGGCTGGGACATGGAAGCCACCGCCATCGTGAAGGGCACGAAGAACCTCGCGGCGGCGAAGAAGCTGGCCGACTGGTCGGTCAGCAAGAAGGCCTACGAGCTCTACGGCAAGTACTACGCGATCGTCGGCTACCCCGGCCTGAACCCGGCCCCGCCGAACTATCCGCCCGCGGCCGACGCGGCGATGGTCAAGATCGACGTGGCGAAGATGGGCAAGGATCGCGAGGCGATCCTGAAGGAATGGACCAAGCGCTACGACATCAAGTCGGCGGCGAAGTAGTCCGGATCCCGATCGGCCTGTGAAGCGGCCCCTGCCTTGCAGTAGGATCGACGCCGTCGATCGTTGCCAGGCAGGGGCCCTTTTCTTGTCATGAGCATCGCCACCAACCACAATCCGGACGGCGCGCCCTATCTGCGGATCGAGCGCCTGACCAAGCAGTTCGGCTCCTTCACGGCGCTGAAGGACATCGGGCTGGAAATCTATCCGGGCGAGTTCGTCTGCTTCCTCGGGCCGTCGGGCTGCGGCAAGACGACCCTGCTTCGCGCCATCGCCGGCCTCGACATCCAGACTTCGGGCCGCATCTTCCAGGGCGGGAAGGACATTTCTGCCCTGCCCTCGTCGCACCGCGACTTCGGCATCGTGTTCCAGTCCTACGCGCTGTTCCCGAACCTGTCGGTCAGCGCGAACGTTGGCTACGGGCTCGTCAGCCGCGGCCTGCCCAAGGTCGAGATCGAGACCCGCGTCAACGAGCTGCTGCACCTGGTCGGCCTGCCCGACGCAGGGCGCAAGTACCCGGCCCAGCTTTCTGGCGGGCAGCAGCAGCGCATCGCGCTCGCCCGCGCGCTGGCGCTGTCGCCGGGGCTTTTGCTGCTGGACGAGCCGCTCAGCGCGCTCGACGCCCGCGTGCGCTCGCATCTGCGCGTCGAGATCCGCCGGCTGCACCAGCGCCTCGGCGTCACCACGATCATGGTGACGCACGACCAGGAAGAGGCGCTGACCATGGCCGACCGCATCGTGGTCATGAACCATGGCGTGATCGAGCAGGTCGGCACGCCGACCGAGGTCTACCGCAAGCCGGCCAGCGCCTTCGTCGCCGATTTCGTCGGCACCACCAACTTCCTCAACGCGGTTGTCGCCGGCCCCGGCCATGTGCGGCTCGGCGACATCAACCTGGCCTGCGAGCTGGACGTGCATTTCGGCCCGGGCAACGACGTCACGCTCGCGATCCGGCCCGAGGACGTCGTGGTGCGCAACATCGGGCCGGCGACGCCCAACACCTTCGACGCCCGCATTGCCGAGATCGAGTTCCTCGGCTCGTTCTGCCGCGTCGGCCTGGCGATCAACGGCGAGCTTGCCGGCGGTCCGCCGGCGCTGGTCGCCGATTTCTCGATCAACGCGGTGCGCGACCTGGCCATCGCCGAGGGCAAGGTCATGCCCGTGGCCCTGCCACCCGACCGGCTTCGGGTCTTCGCCCGGCCGCCACAGGCGCCGTGAGCGCAGTCACCACAGGCTCGCTGCACGAAGCGGCGCCCGCGACGATTCGCCGCCAGCTCGACCGCGACGACGTCTTGATGCGCGTTGGCATCGCGCTCCTGATCTGCTGGCTGTTCTTCACCATCGCCCTGCCGCTCTGGGCGCTCCTGTCCAAGAGCTTCCAGAACCAGGACGGGCAGTTCGTCGGCCTGGCCAATTTCATCACCTACTTCTCGACGCCGGCCCTGTTCCAGTCCGTGTGGAACAGCCTCTATGTCGCGATCCTGTCGACCGTGATCGTGCTGCCGCTCGCCTTCGCCTACGCCTATGCGCTGACCCGGACCTGCATGAAGTGGAAGGGCCTGTTCCAGGCCCTGGCGCTGATCCCGATCCTGGCGCCGTCGCTGCTGCCGGCGATCTCGCTGATCTATCTCTTCGGCAACCAGGGCTTCCTTAAGGAGCTGCTGCTGGGCGGCTCGATCTACGGCGCGGGCGGCATCGTCATCGCCCAGGTGTTCTACTGCCTGCCGCACGCGCTGATGATCCTGGTGGCCGCGCTCAGCATGGCCGACGCGCGGCTCTACGAGGCCGCCGACGCGCTGGGCGCCAGCAAGGTCAGGATCTTCTTCACCGTCACCCTCCCCGGCGCGAAATACGGCGTGATCAGCGCGGGCTTCGTCGTGTTCACCCTGGTCATCACCGATTTCGGCATCGCCAAGGTGATCGGCGGGCGATTCAACGTGCTGGCGACCGACATCTACAAGCAGGTGATCGGCCAGCAGAACTTCGAGATGGGCGCGGTCGTCGGCATCATCCTGTTGCTGCCGGCGATCCTGGCCTTCGCCGCCGACCGCATCATCCAGCGCCGCCAGGTGGCGTTGCTCTCCGCGCGCGCCGTGCCGCTGGAGCCCAAGCCCGAGCCCAGGCGCGACTGGGCGATGTTCGCGTTCTGCGCCGTGGTCGGCGGCCTGATCTTCGGCATCCTGCTGGTGTCGTTCTGGGCCTCGCTGATCACCCGCTGGCCCTACAACCTGACGCTCACGCTCAAGAACTACTTCTTCGGCGATTTCGACACCAATGGCTGGGAAGCCTACTGGAACTCGGTGATCCTGGCGTTGTGGACCGCGGTCATCGGCACGGGAATCGTCTTCGTCGGCGCCTGGCTGCTCGAGAAGTCGCGCGGCTTCGCCTGGGGCCGCGGCATCGCGCAGCTCCTGGCCATGCTGCCGATGGCGGTGCCGGGCCTGGTCTTGGGCCTCGCCTACATCTTCTTCTTCAACGCGAAGTGGAACCCGCTGGGCTTCCTCTACGCGACCATGGCGATCCTGGTGATCAACTCGGTCACCCATTTCTATACGGTCAGCCACCTGACCGCGACGACGGCACTGAAGCAGCTCGACCCCGAGTTCGAGGCGGTCTCGGCCTCGCTGCGCGTGTCGCTGCTGCGGACCATGGTACGGGTGACCGTGCCGGTCTGCCTGCCGGCGGTGCTCGACATCTCGATCTACCTGTTCGTCAACGCCATGACGACCGTGTCGGCGGTGATCTTCCTCTACTCGACCGACACCAAGCTCGCCTCGGTCACGATCGTGAACATGGACGAGTCGGGCTTCACGGCGGCCGCGGCCGCCATGGCGATGACCATCGTCTTCACCTCCGCCGGCGTGAAGATCGCCCATGTGCTGCTGACCCGCCGGCTGGAACGCACCACCCAGGCATGGCGCCGGCGGTAGCGGCTAGCCGCGGATCGAGCGGTAGATCGGGTGGATCGGCTGGTCGATCGGGCGCACGAGGTAGCGGCCGAAGATCTGGCGGTAGCCCTTGTAGAGCAGGAAGCCGTTGCGCTTGAGGATCCCCGTGCGCTCGGCGCGGTAGGCCGCGGGCAAGAGGAACCAGGCCATCGCCGGGCGCTCGTGGTGCAGCGCGTGCAGATTGTTGTTGAGGAACAGGAAGGCGAAGGGCCAGGAGGCTTCGACCACCGCCGTCGCCCGGGCCTGATCTCGCACGGGCGCGTGCTCGGCAAAGGAGCGCACCAGGGCCAGGGACAGGCCCGGATAGGCGAAGAAGGCGACGTAGGCCCAGAGCGAGATGTCGCAGACCACCAGCGCCCACCACAGCACCGGCGCAGTGGCGAGCGCGTGGACGGTCCATTGCCGCCAGGCCCGCGCGTCACCGCGCAGCAGCAGCGGTGCCTCGTGCCGTACCAAGCGCCAGACTGCTACTGCAGGGCCCAGGAGCATCCGGCCCAGCAGGGTCTTGCGCCATTCATGGACACGCCGCGTCGTGCCGCCCAGGCGCCCCCAGTCCTCGGCGAAGACGTAGTTCGATTCCGGATCGTCCAGCGGACAGGTCAGGCGCTCGGTGCGGTGATGGACGATGTGGCTGTCGCGATAGATGCCGTAGGGCAGCCACAGCCACAGGCTGGGCCGCGCCAGGAGCGCGTTGAGCCACGGCCAGCGGGTCGGGTGCCCGTGCAGCAGCTCGTGCTGCAGCGAGCCGTGCAGGGCCACGATATAGCCGCCGGCCGGCAGCAGTAACCACCAGGGCAGAACCGGATAGAACCAGGTCAGCAGGCCCCAGGTTCCATAGACGCCCACGACCAACAGCCAGGTCGGCACTTCGTAGAAGCGCCAAAAACGACCGATAGACCGTTGATCCAGTTTCATGTTTTCTTCTTATCGGAAAACAGCTCGCGGCTTCAAGTCACGACAATGTCGCAGGCAGAAGAGTGTCGGATCAATGGCTTTGCCGCCACTGCGGATACCCCGGATGAGTGTGCTGTTAAGAATCGGTCGGCGTCGCGTTCGATGAGCGTTGCCAGCCTCCCCATGTACGAGCCGCCGGAACTTCGCCAATGGACCGAGGAATGGTGGCAGGGCCTGGCCCGGCACTTCCGCGCCCAGGGCATTGAGGACGCGCCGGCGGCCCTCACGCGGCCCGGGGACGGGCTGCACGCGCATTGGGGCCAGGACGGGCTGCTGTTCAGCCAGGGCTGCGGCTACCCGCTGACGCACGGCTTCGCCGGCCGCTGGCAGGTCGTCGCCACGCCCTGCTACGCCGCGCCGGGCTGCGACGGGCCGACCTACCGCTCCGCCCTGATCGTCCGCGAGGATGCCCCCTTCCAGGCGACCGAGGAGCTGCGCGGCAGGTCCGTCTGCTTCAACAGCCGCGACTCGCAGTCCGGGTTCAACATCCTCCGCGCCACCTTCGCGCCGCTGGCCCGGGACGGGTGCTTCTTCGGCAAGGTGGTCCAGAGCGGCGGCCATATCCGCAGCTGCGCCCTGGTCCAGTCGGGCGAGGTCGACCTGGCCTCGGTCGACTGCATCACCTACGCCCTCTATCGCCGCCACGCCCCGCAGCGAACCGCCGGCACAAGGATCCTGGCCTTCACCGCCCCGGCGCCCGGCCTGCCCTACATCACCGCCCTGGCGACGACGCCCGATGCCCTGGCGCGGTTGCGCGCCGGGCTGCAGGCGGCGATGGACGATCCCGCGCTGGCGCCCGTCCGCGACGCGCTGCTGATCGCCGGCATGGCGATCCTGCCCCAGGACGCCTATGCGACGATCCTGGACGCCGAGAACCAAGCCCTGGCCCTCAGCTACCCCGATCTTGCCTGACCCGAAAGGGACCCAGCCGATCTGCTATGCTGGGCCCGCTCCAGATAGAAGGTACTCCCATGGCCCGTGACACCACCCGTCGCCGCGAGCGCCGCACCAAGTCGGGCGGACCGCAGCAGCTTTCCTGGCGCGCGGTCGAGAACCCGTACAAGCCGATCGAGGTGCTGACGCCCGAGCAGGTGGAGAAGATTCACGACGCCTCGCTGCGCGTGCTGCGCGACCTGGGCATGGAGTTCCTGAACGACCGCGCCATGGACCTGCTCGAGAAGGCCGGCGCCAGGGTCGACCGCGCGTCCAAGCGCGTGCGCTTCGATCCCGCCATGGTCATGCAGCACGTGGGCAAGGCGCCGAGCCGCTTCACCCTGCACGCCCGCAACCCGGCGCACGACCTGGCGATCGGCGGCAACGCCGCGGTGTTCTCGGCCGTGGCCAGCGCGCCCAACTGTTCTGACATGGACGGCGGACGGCGCCCCGGCAACCATGTCGACTACCAGAACCTGCTGCGCCTGGCGCAGAGCCTGAACATCGTGCATCTCTGCGCCGGTTACCCGGTCGAGCCGATCGACCTGCCGGCGGCGACGCGGCATCTCGACTGCTACTACGACTACATCACGCTCACCGACAAGGTCTGGCACCCCTACTCCCTCGGCGCCCAGCGCATCATCGACGCCCTGGCGATGGACCGCATCGCCCGCGGCATCGGGGTCGAGGAGCAGATCGCCAAGCCGGCGCTGATCACCATCGTCAACACCAACTCGCCGCTGCGCCTGGACGGCCCGATGATCGAGGGCCTGTTCGAGATGGCCGAGCACGGCCAGGTGGTCTGCGTCACGCCCTTCACGCTGTCGGGCGCGATGGCGCCGGTGACGCTCGCCGGCGCACTGGTGCAGCAGAACGCCGAGGCCCTGGCTGCGATCACCCTCTGCCAGCTCGTGCGGCCGGGCACGCCGGTGATGTATGGCGGCTTCACCTCGAACGTGGACATGAAGTCGGGCGCGCCGGCCTTCGGCACGCCGGAATACGCCCGCGCGGCGCTCGCCGGTGGCCAGCTCGCGCGGCGCTACAGCATTCCCTACCGCTCCAGCAACGCCAACGCCTGCACCATCGTCGACGCCCAGGCAGCCTACGAGTCCGAGATGTCGGTCTGGTCGGCGGTGATGGGCCACGCCAACCTTGTCATGCACGCCGCGGGCTGGATGGAAGGCGGGCTCGTCGCGTCCTTCGAGAAGATGGTCGTCGACGCCGAGATCCTGCAAATGATGGCCGAGTTCCTGCGGCCGATCGAGGTGACCGAGGAGACGATGGGCATCTCGGCGATGGAAGAGGTCGGGCCGGGCGGCCACTATTTCGGCGCCGCGCATACGCTCGAGCGCTACGAGACCGCGTTCTACAGCCCGATCCTCTCGGACTGGCGCAACTTCGAGACCTGGCGCCTGGACGGCGCCAAGACCGCCTTCGACCGCGCCAACGCGATCTACAAGGAACTCCTCGTGGCCTACGAGCCGCCGCCGATCGATCCGGGCATCGACGAGGCGCTGAAGGACTACGTGGGCAAGCGCAAGGCGGAGCCGATCGCGGCGTGAGTTCGCCGAAGCCGTCCCTCTTCGCCCTCGGCTCTTCCTTCTTCGCGATCTACATCG
>JAEULC010000134.1 GCA_016792605.1 Rhodospirillales bacterium | reverse complement strand
TCTTGAACAGGCGCAGGCCCTCGGCGTAAAGGCGCTGCACCATCTCCATGTCGCGGTCGAAGTCGGGATCGGCGACCGAGAAGGACAAGGGCAGGTCGTCGCAGCAGCGGCCACCCAGAAGCTCGGCGACCGGCAGGCCGGCGGCCTGGCCGACGATGTCGAACAGCGCCATCTCCATCGCCGCCTTGGCCTCGGGATGGCCGACGACGGCGTGGCTGGCCTGGTCCAGCAGTTGCTCGATCCGCGTCGGGTCCGCGCCCAGCAGGATCGGGCGCAGGTAGACGTTCAGCGCCGCCGCATTGGCCTCGATCGTGCCGGTGAATACGGCCCAGGGCGCGGCGTCGCCCCAGCCGGTGATGCCGGCATCGGTCTGGAGCTTCAGGATCGCGTTCTGGACCGTGCCCTCGATGTCGCCGGAGCCGTGCCGGCGCTTGATCAGCACGGGAATGCGCGTGACGTAGACGGTGACGCCGGTGATCTTCATGGACGGGATGCGGATCGGATTCATGATGCCCCTCGATTGCACGCCGCAGCCTGACGCATCGCCAGCGGTGCCACAAGCTGCCTGTCATTGACCGCCGGGTGTCCGGCCACCTAGCGTCGGGCCGATGGAGACCTTCGATTGCATCGTGATCGGCGCCGGGCCGGCCGGGGTGACCGCCGCCGCCTATCTCGCCGATGCGGGCGCCGGCGTATTGCTGGTCGATGAGCGGCCCGCGATCGGCGGGGCGGCCTCGTCGCGCAGCGGCGCGGAGGACGATGTCGCCTGGCTGTGGCCCGACCGGTTCTACCGCCTGGGGGCGCTCCACCAGGCGGTAGCGCAGCGCGCCGGGCGGATCGCCTATCGGCCGTCGCACCGGGTCGGGGCAATCGACGGCCAGGATGCGACGATCCGGTCTCTCGCGGACGACACGGTCGCCACGGCGTCCGCCCCCTGCCTGCTGGTCGCGACCGGCGCCCGCGAGATCCCGCCGGCCTTCGGGCTGGACCCGGGCCGCGGCGTGCACGGCCTGTCGGACCCCGAGTCCCTGGTGGAGGCCATGCGCGAGCGGCCGGGCGCCCGGGTGGTCGTCGCCGGGCTGGGGCCACTGCTCTGGGCCACGGCCGCCCACCTGGCCGCCTCGCGGGTCCGGCTCGCGGCGGTGATCGACGCGGCCGGCCGGCCGACGACGCTGCAGGCCCTGGCGCTGCTGCGCCAGCCTGGCATGGTGGCGCAGGGCCTGGGCTGGCGGCGGGCGGTCTGGTCGTCGCGGGCACCGATCCTGCGCGACAGCGCCGTGACGGCCACCGAGGGCACGGGCCGGCTGGCGGCGGTGACCGTGGCGGCGCTGGACGGTGGCGAACCGCGGCGGATCGAAGCCGAGTTCCTGGCGATCGGCTACGGCGTGCAGCCGCTCTGCCCGCTGGCGCCGCGCGGCGTGCGGCCCGGGCTGGTCATCGCCGGCGACGCCGAGCGTGCGGCCGGGTTCGACGCGGCGGTCGCGACCGGCACGCTGGCCGCCGCCGACGTGCTGCGGACGCTGGGCCGGCCGGTAGGGCCGGGGCTGGGCGCGGCGATCCCGGCGGCCGAGGCCGAGCTGCGGGCGCTGCGCCCCTTCCTGTGGGCGCTGGAGCGCTGGTGGAGCGTGCCGGAAGCGCTGCGGCCGATGCTGCCCGATCGGCAGCCCGGGGATCAGCGCGACTGGTAGCAGATATTGGCGAAGGTCTTGCCGTCCTCGGCCGGCTCGAAGTCGACCACGACGCGGTAGTCCTTGCGCGCCTTGAACTGCAGCACTTCCTTGCCGGCGGCGGCATAGGCGCGGTCGGGCACCAGGGTGAAGCGGCGCGTGGCGGCGGTCAGGAAATCGAGCTTCTGCACGCCGAACATCGACGTGCAGCAGCGCGTCTTCAGGCTGTCGTAGAACACCATTACCTGCTCGGGCGGCGCCTCGGGCGTGGACCAGGCGAAGTCGAAGCCGCCGCCGATCAGATTGGCCTGCAGCGGGCGCCATTTCTGCTGCTGCGCCTTGGCCAGCACGTCGGCCGGCTGCGCCCTGGTCTGGAAGCAGGCGTCGGAGAAGGCCGTGGTCAGGTGGTTTTCCGGCCCCCGCCGGTTCGGGTCCCAGGCCTCGATCGCGGCGGGCGCCGGGAACGCCATCTGCGGCGCGCCGCCCTTGGGCGGGGCCGCCGGCTTGGCGACGCGCGGCCCGCCGAGGGCCGGCGCGGCGGCAGGAGCGGCAGCAGGAGCAGGAGCCGCGGCAACCTGCGGCGCAGGGGTGGCGGGCGGCACGACGGCCGGCGCTGAAGCGGCTGGCGGCGCTGGGGCGGGAGCGGCCGCGACGGCCGGCGGCTGGTCCATCAGCCTGGCGTCGGAGACGGTGACCGAGACCGGCCCGCGCACCGCCGCGCCGTCCGCCTGGCGCATGCGCAGGATTGCCGTGCGGTTGTCGACAACGATCGAGTAGGTGCGCGTGCGCCAGCCGGCGGCCACCTCGTCGATCGCGGGCCTGATCTGCAGGCGCTCCTCGACCAACCGGGTGAAGGGGGCGACCGCCACGTCCTGGGCCACCACCCCGCAATGGCCCCTGGCGTTGATCCCGATGATGATCGGGCCCTTGTCCGAGGGAACATACCAGGCCTCGTCCGTACCCAGGCGCAGGCGGCGGTGCTCGTCGGGCGGCACGGGCGCGTATTTCATCTCGCGCGCGCCGTCGCGTACGAGCCGCAGGTTGGCGAGGTTCGCCAGGCAGTGGATGCGGAAGGCGTCATAGGCCTCGCGCGCAACCGGCTCGGCCTCCTGGGCCGCGGCAGGCAGTCCCACCGGCAAGACGATGGCGAACACCAGTGCGGCGCCGGACGCACCGATCATCCTGGACCAGAATCGTGCTTGGGGGGTGACCGTCACGCGGGAATCATGGACGGGCAGCGCCGGGCTGACAAGCGCGACAGCTACCCCCGGCGACACAAATCGCAACAAAGCTTGAACGCGAAAATCTTGGCCCGCGCGCCATAAAATGGCCATTCTGCCTGCCTTATTCTGCCGGGCCTGTGCATTCTGCCGGGCCCGTGCCGCCCGCCGCCGACCCGCCAGGGAGCGCTCCGCTTGACCCAGCCCGGCCATCGCCCGCCTCGACGCCTCCGCTACCTGGGGCTGGCGGCGCTGGGCGTCGCGGTGGTCGTGGCCCTGATCGCCGCCGCCGCCCCGCGCTTCGCCAGCCTGGCCCAGGACGTCCGCTTCTTCCGCATCGGCACCGGATCGACCAGCGGCTCGTATTTCCCGATAGGCGGCATCATCGCCAGCGCCATCTCCAATCCGCCGGGCTCGCGCGAATGCGACAAGGGCGGCAGCTGCGGCGTGCCGGGCCTGCTGGCGGTGGCGCAGTCGACCCAGGGCCCGATCGAGAACATCGCGCTGATCGCGAAGGGGACGCTCGATTCCGGCCTGGCCCAGGCCGACCTCGCCTACTGGGCCTATCACGGCACCGGCTTCTATGCCGACAAGGGCGCGGTGAAGAACCTGCGCGCGATCGCCAATCTCTACCCCGAGATGGTGCATGTCGTGGTGCGCGCCACGTCCGACATCCAGGGCATCCGCGACCTCAAGCTGAAGCGCGTCTCGCTGGGCGAGCAGGCCTCGGGCACGCTGGTGAACGCCCGCGCCGTTCTCGAGGCCTATGGCATGACCGAGCTCGACGTGCTGCCGATGTATCTGCAGCCCGGGCCGGCCGCCGATCTCCTGGCGAAGGACGGGCTCGACGCGTTCTTCGTCAATGCCGGGCTGCCCTCGGCCGCCATCGCCGCGCTGGCGCGCGCGACGCCGATCCGCCTGCTGTCGATCGCCGGCGGCGAGCGCGAGGCGATCCTGAAGAAGTACCCGTTCTTCGCCCCGCGGATCATTCCCGGCAGCACCTACGAGGGCGTCGCCGGCGTCGAGACCCTGGCCATGGGCGTGCAGTACCTGGTCAGCGACAACGTCGACGAGAAGCTGGTTTACGGCATCACCGCGGCGCTGTGGCACCCGACGACGCAGAAGCTGTGGGAGAATGTCGGGCCGCTGGCAGGCTCGATCAGGCTCGACGCCGCGCTCGACGGCCTCGCTTTGCCGCTGCACCCCGGCGCGGCGCTGTACTATTTCGAGAAGAACATGGTGCCCGGCGACGCCAAGCGGGGCGACACAAAGCCGGCCGACGCGAAGCCCGCCGAGACGCCGCCGAAGCAGCCCTGACGCCTACGCGGCTTTGGCCCACTCCTTGACCGCCGGCATCGCCATGATCGTGTCGACATAGGCCTGCGACACCGGATCGAGCGTGATGCCGTAGGTCACGAAACGCGTCGCCACCGGCGCGTACATGGCGTCGGCGACGGTGAACGCGCCGAACAGGAACGGCCCCCCGGCCTTGGCGCCGAAGTCTCGCCGGCACTCGTTCCACAGCGCCTGAATGCGCTGGATGTCAGCCGCGAGCTCGGGCGTCATCGCCGGCGTCGGGTGGCGCACGTTGATGTCCATCGACATGGCCTGGCGCAAGGGCGTGAAGCCGGCATGCATCTCGGCCGAGACCGCGCGCGCCCGGGCGCGAGCCAAGGGGTCGGCCGGCCACAGCTTCGCCGCCGGAAACGCCTCGGCCAGGTACTCGCAGATCGCCAGCGAATCCCAGATCGCGAAGCCGTCGACCTTTAGGATCGGCACCTTGCCGGCTGGCGAGTGCTTCAGGAACTCGGCCTTGCTCTGCGGCGTGCGCAGTTCGATCAGCGTTTCCTTGAACGGCGCGCCGGTCGCCTTCAGCGCCAGCCAGGGGCGCAGCGACCAGGACGACCAGGCCCTGGTGCCGATGAAGAGCTCGAGCTGCGCCATGATGCGGTCTCCTGCGCGGAAGTTCGGGGCGCGAATTCTTGCCTCGGCCCGGGGCGGAAGACAAGCCGACCCCTAGCGCAGCAGCGGCGAGCTGACGGGCACGGCCAGCAGCAGGGTCTCCGGTGCGACGGCGATCCGTGCCGGCAGGACGCCCAGGATGTCGCCGTCGCCCTGGACCGGGTCGCCTGCCGGTCCTTCGATCATCGCCTCGCGCGTGGCGACGATCTCGACGTCGTGCTGACGATGCAGTCGGCCGAGCGCCAGCGCCAGCGCGTAGCGGACGATTGCGCGGCGTCCCCGGGCCTGCATCAGGCAGAGCTCCAGCGACGGCCGGTCGAGCCGCGCATCGGGGGCGCAGACGAAGGCGCCGCCATAGTGCCGGCCATTGGCCAGGACGACGGATCCGACCGCGAACTGTCGCCCGTTGGCGTGAACGATGTAGCGCGGCGTGCGGTAGCGCAGCAGCAGCTTCAGCGTCGCCAGCACGTAGGCGAGCTTGCCCAGGCGCTGCTTGATCCGAGGATCCACCGTGCGCACGACCTCCGCGTCGAAACCCACCCCGGCCATCAGCGTGAAGCGACGCGGTAGGTGATCGGCCCCCAGGCCCTGCACCTGGCCGAGCGCGATGCGCGCGATCGGGCCGTCGAGCGCAGTTTCGGCGATGAGGCGTGCCTCGGCCCGGAGCCCGATCTCGATCGCCAGCACGTTGGCCGTGCCCATCGGCACGATCGCCAGCGGCAGGGCCGAGCCCGCCAGCGCGTTCACCG
>JAEULC010000090.1 GCA_016792605.1 Rhodospirillales bacterium | reverse complement strand
ATGACGGCCACGCCGCCGCCCCCTTGGGGGACGGCGGGGCTGGTGGCCGTGGACACCCTGGTGAACGCTGCGCCACGCCCCGGCCCGACGATGCGGTCGAAGACCGCGCGGCTGCCCCGGCTTCCGGCCTGCCCATAGGCCATGAAGATGCCGGCGACGACGAATGCGGCAAGGAACATCAGCAGCCCGACGCCGATCCCGGCCACGAATCCCAGCGCCGACTTGGCGATGTCGCCGATCTTGGGCTGCAGGCTCTGCACGAAGGCCGGCAGGTCGTCGTGGGCGCGCGTCCAGGCCGCATGCAGCCGCTCGCCCACCAGCGGCCACTGGGCAACGCCGGCGCGAGGCGCGGGCACCTCGAGCGTATTGTCCTGCACGTCGTTGATGAGCTGGTGGATCGAATCGGCCATCGAGTTCATCAGCACCGCGGTCGGCGTCACGATCAAGGCGAAGCCCATCAGCACCACCAGCGTCGAGGCCAGCCCCTGCCGGCCGCCGATCCTGCGCGCGATCAGCTGCTGCAGCGGAAACAGCGTGACGGCCAGGATCAGTGCCCAGATCATCAGGGTCAGGAACGGCGAGAAGATCCGGTAGCACAGGAGCACCAGCGCGAGGACCAGGCCGGCACGGATGAACAGGTCCATGAGGCGGGCGGCGCCGCGCGCCATCAGTTCTTCATCGTGATTCATGCCGGTGCTCATGGTCGTCTCCAGCGCGGGGACCGAAAACGGGGAAAACCGGGGTCAGGGTGCAGTTTCCCGGAGCCTGCGGGAAACTGTACTCTGACCCCGGTTTTCGAGCGCGCTAGGATGCTGCCGGCTTGCGCGCGCTCGACCACAGGAGCATGGCCGTGAGGACCGCGTGCGCCGCCACTGCCGGCCACAGCAGCACGCCGGTCGCGATGCCCTTGAGGCCGAGGTAGGCCAGGAACACCGTGGCCCCCGCGCCGTAGATCGACATTCCCGCCAGCGGCGTACCCGGCCAGCAAGCGATGCCCAGCCCAACCAGCGCGATGCCAGCCACGCGCGCCACCATCGTGGCCTCAACGCCGAGCGCCGTCCCCAGCAGCAACTGCCCGACCAGCGATGGCAAGACCAGCAAGGCAAGGCCGGTCGCGATTTCGGCCACGGCCGCAGCCATCAGCACCCTGCCCGTCGTGATGGCCATCTCCGCTCCTCCGTGTGCGCTACAAGAGCCGCGGCCAGCGTGCAGCCAGCCTGAATCCTCGTGACGGTGCGCCCTGCCCCGGTTACTCCTGCTTCCAGCGCCTGATTCTATCCCTGTACCCACGTTGCCGGGGGCCTGCAGTTCTTGCACACGCCGGCCGTCCACGCAGACGGTCGCCGCGGCCCCGCTTCAGGGCGTGTCCTGCTCCCGGCGGTACTCGAGCAGGTCGCCGGGCTGGCAATCGAGCGCAACGCAGATCGCCTCCAGCGTGGAGAACCGGATCGCCTTGGCCTTGCCGGTCTTGAGGATCGACAGGTTGGCGACGGTGATGTCCACGCGCGTGGCCAGTTCGGTCAGCGTCATGCGCCGCTCGTGCAGTTTCTCGTCGAGGCGAACCAGGATCGGCATGTCAGACCGTGCCTTCGAGGTCCGCGCGCATCCGCGCGCCGTGCGCGAACACGCCGGCGAGCACGAAGAACAGCAGCACCGCCAGCCAGGGCGCGAACGAGAACGCGTCGATCCGTCCGGGTTCCCACACCGCGGCCGCGATCGCGGCGACGACCAGCCGCAGGACCTCGAGCGCCAGCACGGACCATGCGATCGCATTCAATCGGTCGGCGTTTTCTAGGATGAAGGGATCGCCTGCGCGAACGGTGTCGACGATCGCCAGCAGCCGCCGCAGGACGGTGTGCACGATCGCGGCGCCTGCCAGGCCCACCACGACGATCGCGCGCAGGCCCTGCCCCACCATCGGGTGCGCGTTCACCATGTCGACGCCCAATGGCCGTTGCGGCCAGCCCTCGATGAAGTAGCTGAACACCAGCAGGCCGGCGATGACCACGGCATAGCAGGCGTTGAGGACGGTCAGGAACTGGATGACCGGACGGGCCACTGCGAGGGCACGGGCACTGGTGCGGGTCACGGCGGGCCTCCTTGTATATCGTTTTACGATACTATACGCATCGTTATTCGATATGCAAGCGAGCCGGGCGAGCGGCTGCGCGTCCCCAGCGACCGGGAGCGGTCAGCTCTGGTCCCTGGCGTCCACGCAAGATTCGAATCGAGCGGGGACCGCGCCCCTTCCCCTCCGCCTCAACCGCGCGGCAGCGGCGGCAACGATCGCAGGTAGGCGTACAGCGCGCGCAATTCGGTGTCGGTCATGTGGCCGAGCGACTTCCAGGGCATGAAGGGATCGATTGCGCTGCCGTCGGGACGCTTGCCGTCGCGGATCGCGCGCATGAAGTCGGCTTCGCTCCACGCGCCCAGGCCGCTCGGGTCCGGCGTGAGGTTGGCCGCGATCGGCAGATCGGGCGGCGCACCCGGGATGCGGCCGCCGGCGAAGCGCTCGCCGTGGCAGCCGGTGCAGCCCTGCGCCAGGTAGCGACCATAGTCGGCCGTGGCGGCGACGACGGGTGCCACACGCGGCGCACTGGCGGCGGCGTGGTCCACCGACTCCGCCGTGAGCAGCACCGGGACCTGGTCGAACAGGTACAGCACGCGGCCCAGTGGACCGATCCAGGTTTCGGGCAACTCCCGGGTTGCCGGCGGCACCGACTTCACGTAGGCGTACAAGGCAGCGACATCGTCGTCGCCCATCGCGGCGAAATCGGTGGCGGGCATGAAACGCAGCGGCCGCCCGTCGCGGCCCACGCCGTGGCGGACCGCATGCTCGAAAAGGTTGGCGTCCATTCCCGCCCCTGCGCCGGCCGGGGTCAGGTTCGCGGCGACGTAGAGCCCTACGGGTCCGGCGTCGATCACCACCCTGCCCGCCAGGTCGTCGCCATGGCAATCGGTGCAGCCCCGCGTGACCGCGAGGTGGCGACCGCGCTCGACCTGCGCGGGATCGCCGCTGACCGGCAGTTCCACCTCGGCCAGCGTGTAGACGCGCGCCAGCGCCACCTCGGTGCGCCACCAGGCGATGCCCAGCACGCCAGCCGCGAGGACCACCAGCGTCAACAGGCCATAGGCCAGCATGCGAACGATGCGTCTCATGGCGCGTCCCCCATACAGACCACCGCGCCGAATCCTACCGAAAACACGCCCAAGGACGACAAGGGGCGGAGGTGCCCAAGGTCGCCCGGACTTTCTCCGTCCCCTTCTGGAGCCGGAGTCGACGCAAGTTTTCCACGCGCCGCGGATCGCAGCGACCCGAGCTGCCGGCCGTGCCGGCAATCGTCGTCCAGGCGCTGGCCGGCACCGAGTCCTGAAACCGTACTCTGACCCCGGTTTTCCTCCGGCTTTCCTCGAAAACCGGGGTCCGAAACCGGGGTCGCAAAAACCGGGGTCGGAGTACGGTTTCAGGGAAAGGGGTCCCCATTCGGACGCACTCGGCTAACCATCCGGGGCGCCGATGCATCAAACCGCTGGCAGCCACGAACTGGATCCTCGATGCCCATCGCCGATCGCCGCCACTTCGCCATCGCGTTCGCGCTGACGCTCGCCGCTTGCGCGACGCCGCCTAGCCCGGGCGAACCGGGGCCCCACCGCGTGCCGCTCGAACCCTACCTGGGAACGCTGCGAACCGTCGAAGTCGAGGTCGGCGGCGCGCGGCATGCGTTCCTGTTCGATACGGCCGGCGGCGCCACGCTGCTCACGCCCCGATTGGCCGCCGAAGTCGGGTGCAAGCCATTCGGCAGGGTCACGGGCTTCCGGCATTCCGGCGAACGCCTCGACCTGCCCCGCTGCGGCGCGGCCACGTTCGATCTCGGCGGCTACGAGGCCCGCGTCGAATCCGCGGTGTTCGACCTGATGGCCCTGCTCCCCGAGGGCGTGCCCGAGCTGGGCGGCATCATCGCCATCCAGACCTTCGAGGGGCGGCCATGGACGCTGGACCTTTCGCGCAACGAACTCATCATCGAGAACGAGGCCTCGCTCGCCCTGCGCACCGTCGCGATGAAGGAGATCGGCGTGCGCAGCTCGCGCCAGGGTGGAGGCGGCAGCATCGACCTGTTCATGCGCGTGGACGCGACCCCCGGCGCGCTATGGCTGGAAGTCGACTCCGGCAATGCCGGCCCGGTGATCCTCAGCCCGCACGCGCTGCCCGCACTGGGCATCGACGCGACGCCCAAGCCCGACGAGACCATCGACGTGGTGCTGCCGATCGCGGGCTACGGCCCAGTGAACGTCAAGGCCGTGGTCAAGGACACGATCTACGACGGCCTGCTCAATGCCGCATTCCTCGACCAGCACGTGCTCGCGGTCAGCGCCGACCTGCAGCGCGCGTGGCTCGCACCGGCAGGCAAGCGCTGAAGAAGCTCAAGGAATGAAAAGGGGTCAGAGTGAGTTAGCGTTTGAAACGCCAAGTCACTCTGACCCCTTTTCCTCTCTGACCCCTTCTTATATCGCGGTCGCGATCGCGCGTCAGGCGGGCGGAGCGCGCACCGGCAACCCAGCGGCCGCTGGCCTGGTGATCTGCCACAGGCCGACCGTCAGTACCGGCACGATCAACAGGGCGATGAAGGCGTAGGTCAGGATGCCGTAGCCGCTTGCGATCAGCGCCACCAGCCCGACCGCGGAGGCGGCGTAGACCGACAGCAGCATCAGGCCCACCGACAGCGCCGGACGCAACAGCCGCGGCATCGGCCGCTTTCGTTCCGCGTAGATCCCCGCGACGCGCTCGTTGATCGCGTGCAGCAGCGCGACTCCGGTGTCCACCAGCGTCAGCAGCACCGCCAACTGGAAGGCCCACTCGAACCAGGGCGCGCCGAGCTTGCCGAGCAGGAACGCCGAGGGCAAGGCGACGGCGCCGATCTCCTCGTAGTAGCCCATCATCGCGATGTAGAACACGATCCCGGGCAGCATCCCCAGCGGCCCGGCCAGCAGGCCGGCGCCGATGGCTTCGCGGCGCCGGCCGAGATGGCGCACGCAGAACAGCACGGCGGGAATGCAGGCGACGTTGTAGCCGGCATAGGTGACCCCGGCCTTGAGCCAGTCGCTTCCGACCGGAACCGCGGCGAAATTGGCCGCGATGCGGTCGCCGAACACCAGCGTGCTCCAGACCAGGAACACCACGTAGACCAGGTAGAGATATCCGACCGACAGCGCCAGGAACTTCTCGATCCCCGCGTTGCGTTGCACCAGCAGGAGCCCCGTGGCAGCGATCATTCCCAGCGTGCCGACCAGCTTCGGCAGGCCGAACAGGCCGTGGGCGATCTCGCCGGCCGCCGCGCCCATGACCGCGAGCACGACCACCATGAGCAGGAAATACGCGATCTCGAACAGGAACCAGCCGCGCCCCAGCAGCACCTTGAAGAAGGCACGGTAGTCGTAGCTTCGCGTCAGCCGCGCCAACTCGAAGCTGATCGCCAGCACCACGCTCCACACCACCATGCTGGCGACCATGCCCAACAGGCCGCCCCAGGGCCCGGCCGGCAGGAAGAACTCCACCAACTCGCGGCCAGTCGCGTAGCCACCGCCAATGACTGCCGCCTCGAACACGAATCCGGGCAGCAGGTAGGTCTCGAAGAATCGCTTCATCGGCGGATCGTTCTGCCGCTGGACTGCGGGGGCCCAGTAGAGGGGATCGGGCAGCGCGGATCAAGCAAGCCGGCCAGCAAAGCCGCAGTAGGGGCCAGAGAGAAACCGGGGTCAGAGTACAGTCTGGTGGGAAAACCGTACTCTGACCCCGGTTTCCGGCATGAGCGTGCCTGGCCCCGGCTCGCGCGAACCGCAAGGCGGCCGTCCCGGCTTCGGCGACGTCGTCACACTGGAGTAATCTCCGGTCCCATCTCCCGCCGGTAACTGCCCATGCAGCGTTCGCGCCTCGCAATCCTCCTGCTCGCGGCGTCCCTCGTCGCCTGTACCAGTCCCCAACCGCCTGCGAGCCCGGCAGCCTCGACACCAGCCGTCGCCGCGCCGAAGCTGGCCGAGGTCGAGGCCGAGATCACCCGCACCTACTACACCCAGCTGCCGGAGTGGGCCAGCTACTACGGCGCCAGCGAGGACATGGCCGGCGCGGGCTTCGGCGCCAAGCTGACCGCGCGCTCGCCCGCCAGCGAAGCCGCCCGCCGCGCCGCCTTCCGCGCCCTGCTCGCGAAACTAGACACCGTCGACCTCGCCGCCGCCAGTCCGCGCGACCGCACCGTCCACGCACTGCTCAAGACCCAGGTGCAAAGCGCGCTCGCACCGGCCAACGTCGTCGACTACGGCGCCATGCTGAGCGACTGGGGCATGTGGTTCGTGCCCTACCCCGTGACCCAGCTCTCCGGTCCGCAGGACGCGGTCCCGAAGTTGCTGGAAGGCCAGCACGCGATCCGCAACGCCACCGACGCCGAGAACTACCTCGCGCGCCTTTCGGCCTACGGCGCCGCCGTGGACCAGGCCATCGAGACCCTCGAACACGATCGCGGCCTCGGCGTGGTACCGCCCGACTTCGTCATCGACAAGGCGCTGGCCACCATCGCCGGGCGCAGCGCCGGCGATCCCGCCGCGCATCCGCTGGCGACCGGACTCGCCGCCAAGGCGCGCGAAGCCGGCCTCGAAGCCCCGGAGCAATGGGCCGCGCGCGCCGCCACGCTGGTCAAGGACAGCGTGCTGCCGGCCAACCAGCGCCTGGCTGCGAAGCTGCAAGCACTGCGCGCCGAAGCCACGCACGACGCCGGCATCTGGCGCCTGCCGCAGGGCGAAGCGCTGTACCAGGCCATGATCCTGCACATGACCGACACCACGCGCACGCCGCAGGAAATCCACGACATCGGCCTGGCCGAAGTGGCGCGGATCACCGGCGAGATGGATGCGATCCTCAAGCGCGAAGGCTACGTCGAGGGCGGCGTCGGCGAGCGCATGGCGATACTCGCCCGCGAGCCGCGCTTCGCCTACGCCAACGACGCCGAGGGCAAGGCCAAGCTCCTCGCCTTCATCAACGCCGAAGTGGACAAGGTCAACCAGCTGCTGCCGAAGTGGTTCGCCAAGCTGCCGCCGCAGCCGGTGGTGGTGCGGCAGATCCCGCCGCAGGCCGAGGGCAGTTCGTCGGGCGGCTACTACGATCCGCCGGCGCTGGACGGCTCGCGCCCGGGCACCTACTGGATCAACCTGCGCGACACCGCGATCTGGCCCTCGTTCAAGCTCAAGACCCTGAGCTACCACGAAGCCAATCCCGGCCATCACCTGCAGAACGCGCTCGGCATGTCGCCCGAGGCGCCGGTGCTGGCGAGCCTGATGTTCTCCAACGCCTTCGGCGAAGGCTGGGCGCTGTACGCCGAGGCGCTCGCGCACGAGATGGGCATGTACGCCGACGATCCCTGGGGCGACCTCGGCCGCCTGCAGGACGAACTGCATCGCGCCGTGCGGCTGGTGGTCGACACCGGCATGCACGCCAAGCGCTGGAGCCGCGAGCAGGCGATCGAGTACATGGTCGCCACCGAGGGCGGCCACCCGAAGGAAGCCGAGGCCGAGGTCGAGCGCTACGCGGTGTGGCCGGGCCAGGCGCTGGGCTACAAGATCGGCATGCTGGAGATCCAGCGGCTGCGCGGCGTTGCCGAGAAGGCGCTGGGCGAGCGCTTCGATGTCGGCGCGTTCCACAACGTCGTGCTGGAGGACGGCGGCATCCCCTTGCAGGTGCTCGAGGCCAAGGTGCAGGCCTGGATCGCGGGTCAGCAGGCGCCGTAGGACCTAAACCGGGGTCAGGGTACGGCGTCCGATCCTCACCTGCGGTAGTCGCCGGAACGATGCCTGCACGTTCGATCGCAGCATGGCGGCGTAGCTTGGTGGGGCATGCGAAACTGGACGCCGCCCCCGGTTCCGATGGCGTTTTGTTGCGTCTGGTTTGAACCCTTTCCGCGCAACTGGCATCCCTGTGGTCAGTCGGCAAGGGACATCCATGACGTGCCCGGTACCGCGGTCCTCGCCTTGCTCATGTTCGGCGCTGCAAGTGCCGCGACCAGCG
>JAEULC010000048.1 GCA_016792605.1 Rhodospirillales bacterium | reverse complement strand
TCGCGCGACCGGCGCGTGGCGGCGGCGATGGCCTTGGTGAACAGCGGCTGGATGCCGTCGGGCGCCATCAGGACCTTCAGCGCCTCCAGCGTCGTGCCGTTGGGGCTGGTGACGTTCTGGCGCAGCGTCGCCGCCGGCTCGGGCGACAGCCGCGCGAGTTCGCCGGCGCCGCACACCGTCGCGCGCGCCAAGCTCATCGCCAGGTCGGCCGGCAGGCCGGCATCGACCCCGGCCTGGGCCATGGCCTCGATCAGCAGGAACACATAGGCCGGCCCGCCGCCCGAGAGCGCCGTGACCGCGTCCAGCAGCCCCTCGTCGCGCACCCAGTGGACGTCGCCGACCGCCGCCAGCAGGCGCTCGGCCGTGGCCCGCATCGCCGCGGTGACATGCGGGTTGGGCACCGCCACGGTCGCGCCGCGGCCGACGGCGGCCGGGGTGTTGGGCATCGAGCGCACGACCGCCGCGTCGGCGCCCAGGTGCCGGGCGAAATAGGCGAGGTTCTTGCCGGCCGCGATCGACAGGTACATCGGCTTCGCCGTCGCCAGCCGCGACTTCAGCTGCGCCAGGGCCTGGTCCATGGTCTGCGGCTTGACCGCCAGCAGGACGACGGCGGGCTCCAGGTCTGGCAGGTCCTCGACCCGCGCCACGTGGGCCAGCCCGTCGGTGCCGATGAAGTCGCGCATCGATTCGGCGTTGGGCTCGACGACCACGACCGGCCAGGTCGTGCCGCCGGCGATGCCCTGGTCGAGCCAGCCGCGGAGCAGCGCCCCGCCCATCTTGCCGCAGCCGAGCAGAAGGAGTGAATCTGACATTGATATCAGTTTCAGTTCTAGGCTTCGCCGACCGTGTCGATCATCGCCGACACCATGGCGTCCGCCGCGCTCTTGCCGCCCCAGATCACGAACTGGAAGGCGGGGTAGAACCGGTCCGCCTCGGCGACGGCAATGTCGACCAGGTCCTCGACCTGCTCCACCGACGCGCCGCCGGCCCCGCGCAGCAGCAGCGAGTGGCGGAAGATCGGCGCGGCCTCCTCGGGACACAGCTCGAAATGCCCGGCCCAGAGCGACTCGTTCATCATCGCCAAGAGGTCGACCACCGGCCGGCGCTTGGCGTCGGGCACCTTCACGTCCAGCGCGCAGGAGAACTGCAGCGCGCAGAGCTCGGGATGCCAGGCGAACAGCAGCCGGTAGTCGCCCCAGCGCCCGGCGATCTGGGCCAGCAACTCCTCCTCGCCCGCGCGCTCGAACGGCCAGTCATGCGCGCTGACGATTTCTTCGACCAGATCGAGCGGATTGCTGTTGGTGGGGCTGCGTTCGACCAGCGAAACCGTCATCGCTACCCCTCCTGCGGGGGCTGGTGCCGCCGAGCCCACCCGGCTTGCCAGCCCCAGTCCCCTAGAGCTCGTGGGTCGCACATTCTGTTGTAGATTTGCCAACCTTACCCACTACATGGGCCAAACTGCAGCAACCCTTTGATTCGCACAAGGGGAAAGTTGTTACGCATCTGTGGACTAACAGGCGTCGGGCAACGCGCGCTCAGCCGTTCTTGGCTCCGCCTTCCACGCTCGCCAAGCGGGCCTCCAGCGCCTCCAGCCGGGCCGCCAGCCGCGCCTGCTCCTCGCGCGCGGCCTGGGCCATGGCGCGGGCGACCTCGAACTCCTCGCGCGAGACCAGGTCCATCCCGGCCAGGATGCGCTCGAACTGCTGGCGCAGCCGCGCCTCGATGTCCTCGCGCACGCCCGACAGCGTGCCGAGCGCGCCGCCCGCCACCCGGGCCAGGTCGTCGATCAACCGATGGTCAAACTGCATGATGGGTGCTCCCGAAATCCGGCGCCAATTATGGCACGCCCCCCGCGCCGCGGTAATGCGGCTTGTCCGCCCCGCCCTTGCCCGACCACGGCCCGGCAACCTATAAGGCCGGCATACCCGGCTGGAGTTCCTGCATGATCCTGGTCACCGGCGGCGCCGGATTCATCGGTTCGAACCTGCTGGCCGGGCTGGAGGCGCGCGGGGCCGCGGAACTGGCGGTCTGCGACCGGCTGGGCTGCGGCGACAAGTGGCGCAACGTCGCCAAGCGCGAGCTGGCCGCCTTCGTGCAGCCCGAGCGGCTGATGGACTTCCTGGCCGCGAACAAGGCCGCGATCGAGGCGGTGTTCCATCTCGGCGCCGTCTCGTCGACCACCGAGACCGACGCCGACCTGATAGTCGAATCGAACTTCGCCCTGTCGCTCGACCTGTGGGACTGGTGCGCCAAGAACGCGAAGCGCCTGATCTACGCCTCCTCGGCCGCGACCTATGGCGACGGCACGCAGGGCTTCGACGACGACGGGTCGATCGAGCACCTCGCCTCCCTGAAGCCGCTCAACGCCTATGGCTGGAGCAAGAACGCCTTCGACCGCCGCGTCGCGCGCATCATCAAGGGCAACGACGCGCGCCCCAGGCAGTGGGCCGGGGTCAAGTTCTTCAACGTCTACGGGCCGAACGAGTACCACAAGGGCGCCATGGCCTCGGTCGCCTACCACACCCACAGCCGCATCAAGAAGGGCGAGAAGGCGCGCCTTTTCCGCTCGCACAATCCGAAGTACCAGGACGGCGGCCAGCTCCGCGACTTCGTCTGGGTCGGCGACTGCGTCGACGTGATGCTGTTCCTCTACGACAACCCGCAGGTCGAGGGGCTCTACAACATCGGCAGCGGCAAGGCGCGCAGCTTCCTCGACCTGACCAACGCGGTCTATGGCGCGCTGGGGCGGAAGCCCGAGATCGAGTGGGTCGACACGCCGGAGGAGATCCGCGCCAAGTACCAGTACTTCACCGAGGCGAAAATCGATCGCCTTCGCCAGGCCGGCTACACGAAGCCGATGACCGCGCTGGAAGCCGGCGTCACGACTTATGTGCGCGACTTCCTCGAAGCCGCCGATCCGTATCGCTAGGGACCGTCCAGCCCCATGTTCGTCATCGCCTTCCCGCAGATCGACCCGATCGCGGTCCAACTCGGGCCGCTCGCCGTGCGCTGGTACGCGCTCGCCTACATCGCCGGCATCGTGCTGGGCTGGCAGTACGCGCTCAAGCTGTGCCGCGAGATGCCGAAGCTAGTCACGCCGCAGCAGATGGACGACTTCATCGTCTGGCTGACGCTGGGCATCATCCTGGGCGGCCGCGTCGGCTACGTGCTGTTCTACAATCCCCTGTATTTCCTGCAGAACCCGGGCGAGATCCTGCAGCTCTGGCACGGCGGCATGTCGTTCCATGGGGGCTTGGGCGGCGTGCTGCTGGCGATGCTCCTGTTCGCGCGTAAGCGCGGCATCAAGTTCTTCGCGCTGGCCGACGTGGTGGCGGTCTGCGTGCCCTTCGGCCTGTTCTTCGGCCGGCTGGCGAACTTCGTGAACGGCGAGCTCTTCGGCCGCACGACCGACGTGCCCTGGGCGATGGTGTTTCCCAACGGCGGCCCCTCGCCCCGACATCCGAGCCAGCTCTACGAGGCGGCGCTCGAGGGCGTCGTGCTGTTCGCAGTGCTGTGGCTGTTGATGCGGATGGGCGCGCGCGAGAAGCCCGGCATCATCAGCGGCGCCTTCCTGATCGGCTACGGCCTCGGCCGCTTCGTCGTCGAGTTCGCGCGCGAGCCCGACGCGCAGCTCGGCTACCTGAGCCTCGGCCTGACCATGGGGCAGTACCTGACCCTGCCGATGCTCGCCTTCGGCGCGGCGCTGATCGTGTGGGCCAACAAGCGCGCATGACCGGCCTGATGCGCCGGCTGACCAGGCGCATCGCCGCCGAGGGGCCGATCTCGGTCGCCGAGTACATGGCCGAATGCCTCTTGAGCCCGCGCGACGGCTACTACACGGCCGGCGGCGAGCCGTTCGGCGCCGAGGGCGACTTCGTCACCGCGCCCGAGATCAGCCAGATGTTCGGCGAGATGATCGGGCTGTGGTGCGTCGATGCCTGGCAGCGCGTGCTGGGCGCCCCCGCCGCCTTCACCCTGGTCGAACTCGGCCCCGGCCGCGGCACGCTAATGGCCGACGCGCTGCGCGCCGCGCGCGTAGTTCCCGGCTTTACCCGCGCCGCGACGCTGCACCTGGTCGAGGCGAGCCCGGCCTTGCGCGCGCGCCAGGCCGAAGCGCTGCGCGGCCACGCGCCGGCTTGGCACGACTCGCTCGACACCGTTCCCGAAGGTCCGCTGCTGCTCGTCGCCAACGAGTTCTTCGACGCCCTGCCGATCCGGCAGTTCGTTCGGGGCGACCGCGGGATCCACGAGCGGCGCATCGCCCTGGACGAAAGCGGCGAGGGCCTGCGCTTCGTCGTGGACGCCCGGCCGAGCCCGCTGTCGCCGCACCTGGCGACGCGCCTCGCCGACGCGCCGCCTGGCACGATGGTCGAAGTCTCGCCCGCCGCCGAATCCCTCGTCGCCGCCATCGCGCAGCGAATCGCCCGCCACGGCGGCGCGGCGCTGGTCGTCGACTATGGCGCGGCGACGCCCGGCACGGGCGACACCTTGCAGGCCGTCCTGCGCCACAAATCCGTGGCCGTGCTGGACCATCCGGGCGCGGCCGACCTGACGGCGCACGTTGATTTCGCCGCCCTCGCCGAGGCCGCGCGGAACGCGGGGATCGCGGCGCATGGGCCCGTCACCCAGGCCGCGCTGCTGACGGGGCTGGGCATCGCGACTCGCGCCGAACGCCTGGCCGCGGCCGCCGACGCGGCGCAGCGCCGGGCGATCACATCTGCGCTCGACCGGTTGCTAGGCGAGGCGGAAATGGGCACTTTGTTCAAGGCCTTGGCCCTGTCGCCCCAAGGCGCTGCCGCACCGGCCGGATTCGCCGGAAACATGGAGTAGTCGATCGGGCATGATCACGCTCGGCACGTTGAACGAGCTGGAAGGCGTCCGGCACGCCTTCTTCACCCGCGCCGGCGGGACCAGCGAGGGGCTGTACGCGACGAATAATTGCGGCTTCGGCTCGAACGACGATCCCGCGCGCGTGGCCGAGAACCGCCGCCGCTCGGTAACGCGGCTCGACATTCCGGGCGAGAATCTCGTCACCGTCCACCAGGTGCACGGCCGCGACGTCGCGGTGGTGGAGACGCCCTGGGCGCACAAGGACGCGCCGAAAGCCGACGCGATGGTGACCAACAAGCGCGGCATCGCGCTGGGAATCCTGACCGCGGACTGCGCGCCGATCCTGTTCGTCGACGCCGAGGCCAAGGTGATCGGCGCCTGCCACGCCGGCTGGAAGGGCGCGCTCGCCGGCGTCCCCGACGCCACGGTCGCGGCGATGATCAGGCTCGGCGCCAGCCCGGCGAAGATCCACGCCGTGATCGGCCCGTGCATCGCGCAGCGATCCTACGAAGTCGGGCCCGAGTTCCCCCGCCCTTTTCTGGAGCAGAGCGCGGCCAACGGCGATTTCTTCGCCCCCTCGGCACGGCCGGGGCATTTCATGTTCGATCTCCTGGGCTATCTCGGCCGCCGCATGGGCGCCTTGAACCTGCACTTCGTGTCGGGCGTGCCCTACGATACCTGTCGCGAGGAGGATCGATTCTTCTCCTACCGCCGCGCTACGCTGCGCGGCGAGCCCGACTACGGCCGCAACCTGTCCGCCATCGCCCTGGAGGCCTGATCCCGATGCCCGTGCATTTTACCGCCGAGGAGCTGAAGCAGCGCCGCGACAAGGCCTGCGCCGCGATGAAGGCCCAGGGCCTCGACGGCCTCCTGATGTTCCGCCAGGAAAGCATGTACTACCTGACGGGCTACGACACGTTCGGCTACGTCTTCTTCCAGTGCCTCTACCTCAGCGCCGACGGCAAGTTCTTCCTGATCACCCGCCGCCCCGACCTGCGCCAGGCCAAGCAGACCTCGGTGATCGAGGACGTGCGCATCTGGGTCGACCGCGAGGGCGCGACGCCGGCCGACGACCTGCGCGCGGTGCTGCAGGAATACGGCGCAAAGGGCACCAGGCTGGGCGTGGAGTACGAGGCCTATGGGCTCACCGCGCGCAACGGAAAGCGGCTGGAGGCGTCGCTCGCCGGCTTCGCCACGCTTTCCGACGCGTCCGACCTGGTCAGC
>JAEULC010000044.1 GCA_016792605.1 Rhodospirillales bacterium | reverse complement strand
CGTCTACCGCCTCGCCGGCGACTGGGGCGCGATGGCCGGGCTGCCCGTCCTGTCGGTCGCGGGCGCGGCGCTGGCCGTGCCGCTGTTGATGATCGCGATCGGCTTTTCGCCGCGCGACCTGTTCGGGCCGGCGCGCTGGCTTTACGCCCTGCTGCGCTGGATTGGGCTAGGGCTTGTGGCGCTGGGCGGCATGTTCGCGTTCCGCCGCCGCAGCCGCGACGAAGAAGAAGAGGAAGAGGTCGAGGAAGCGCCCGCGCGCCGGCGCAAGGCCAGGCTGGTCGATCCGGTCGAGATCGAGATCGACGCGGACGACGAAGCGCCGAAGCGCCGCTTCTCGCCCCTGTCGCTGCTCACCGGCCTGTTCGCGCGCAAGCCTGAGCGGCGCGAGCCGACGCTGTTCGACGACGACGACCTGCGCGAGCCGCGCCTGGGCGACCCGCGCCTGGATGGCCCGCGCGTCGAGATCGAGGCCGACGACGCGGAAGAAGAGGACGAGGACGACGCGCCGGTCGTGCAGCGGTCGCGCGAGAAGCTGGTCGCGCCCAAGGCGCCACGCGCCGCGCCGGGCAAGAAGGCCGAGGCCGCGCGCCAGCGTCGCCTGGACCTGGGCGACGAATCGGGCTTCAACCTGCCGGCGCTCGAACTCCTGGGCCTGCCGCCGGCCGGCCACGACAAGAACCACACGGTCAGCGAGGAAGCGCTGCAGCAGAACGCCCGCCTGCTGGAGACCGTGCTGAAGGACTTCGGCATCTCGGGCCAGATCGTGAAGGTCCGCCCGGGCCCGGTCGTCACCATGTACGAGCTGGAGCCGGCGCCGGGCGTCAAGACCAGCCGCGTCATCGGCCTGGCCGACGACATCGCCCGGTCGATGAGCGCCGTGTCGGTCCGCGCCGCCGTGGTGCCGGGCCAGAGCACGATCGGCGTCGAGCTGCCCAACGCCAAGCGCGACATCGTCTACCTGCGCGAGCTTCTGGCGTCCGACGCGTACGAACGTACGACGGCCAAGCTGCCGCTGGTCCTGGGCAAGGACATCGGCGGGGCGCCGATGATCGTCGACCTGGCCAAGATGCCGCATCTCCTGGTCGCCGGCACCACCGGTTCGGGCAAGTCCGTGGCGGTCAACGCCATGATCCTGTCGATTCTCTACCGTTTGCCGCCGGATCAGTGCCGATTCATCATGATCGACCCCAAAATGCTGGAATTGTCGGTCTATGATGGCATTCCACACCTCCTTTCCCCGGTCGTGACCGAGCCGCGCAAGGCCGTGGTCGCCCTGAAATGGACCGTACGGGAGATGGAGAACCGCTACCGGAACATGGCGAAGCTGGGCGTACGTAACATCGAGGGCTACAACGCCCGCCTGGCCGAGGCGCGCATGAAGGGCGAAGTCCTGATGCGCAAGGTGCAGACCGGCTTCGACGCCGACACCGGCAAGCCGGTGTTCGAGGACCAGCCGCTCGACACCACCGCGCTGCCCTACATCGTGGTCATCGTCGACGAGATGGCCGACCTGATGCTGGTCGCCGGCAAGGACATCGAGGCGACCATCCAGCGCCTGGCGCAGATGGCGCGCGCTGCCGGTATCCACATCGTGATGGCGACCCAGCGACCCTCGGTCGACGTGGTGACCGGCACGATCAAGGCTAACTTCCCGACCCGCATCAGTTTTCACGTCACGTCCAAGATCGACAGCCGGACCATCCTGGGCGAGCAGGGCGCGGAGCAGTTGCTTGGCCAAGGCGACATGTTGTACATGAGCACCGGTGGCCGGATCGCCCGCGTTCACGGACCGTTCGTGCGCGACGACGAGGTCGAACAGGTGGTGGCCTTCCTGAAGAACCAGGCAGAGCCCACCTATGTCGAGGCGGTCACCGAGGAAGAGGACGAGATTCCGGCCGGCGCTGTCCCCGGAGGGAACAGCGAGCCCGGCGACGATCTGTACGATCAGGCGGTGGCGCTGGTCCTGCGCGAGCGAAAAGCGTCGACCAGCTTCGTCCAGCGCCATCTGCAGATCGGCTACAATCGCGCCGCGCGGCTGGTCGAGCGCATGGAAGCCGAGGGCGTGGTCAGCGCAGCCAACCATGTGGGCAAGCGCGAGGTGCTTGGCCGCGGCGGTGGCGACGACGACCTGTAGCCACGGAACCCCGGCCCTTCGCGCGACGAGTGCAACAGAAAGGGTTCGGGCAAGATGGCGGATGAAAAGCGGAACGAGCTGCTGGGCGACATGATTGCGCGCCGGAATGTCGTCGCCGGCATCGCGGCGACGATGGGCGCGATGATGTTCGGCGGGCGCTGGGCCTACGCCGCCGCGCCGACGCCGCAGGACCGGCAGGACCTCACCCGCATCGAGGACTACTTCAACGGCATCACCACGATGCAGGCGCGCTTCCTGCAGCTTTCGCCCAACGGCCGCACCGCCGAGGGCAACCTGTTCATCGCCCGTCCCGGCCGGATGCGGTTCGAGTACGATCCGCCGATCCCCTACCTGCTGGTCGCCGACGGCAGCCAGGTGGTGTTCTACGACAAGGAACTCGACACCCCGACCTACGTGCCGATCAGCGCCACGCCGCTGGAGTTCCTGCTCGGCCAGAAGGTCAGCCTGTCGGGCAACGTGACCGTCACCAATGTCGAGCGCCGCCCGGGCATCATCCGCATCACGCTGGTGCAGACCAAGAGCCCCAAGGACGGCCAGGTCATCATCACCTTCACCGAGCGCCCGATCGAAGTGAAGAAATGGGCGATCGTCGACAGCAAGGGCACCACGGTCGAGGTCGCGATCTTCGATCCGCGGCTCGGCGTGAACCTGGACCCGAAGCTGTTCAAGTTCGAGAACAAGAAGATCGAGAACAACTCGAACCGCAGCGCCAACTGACGGCGCAGCGGCGGCGCGTTCCGTCCCTCGCGCGAGGATTGCAGCCGGCGCGCAGCCGCTCCGGCGCAAGCGCGCTTGCGCGGGGGCAGGGGAAGTGGAACAAATCCGCGATCGTCTGTCGGGACGGTAACGGAAGGGTTTGACGAAGGGATTTCCTGGCGATGGCGTCCGCGTCCCTGCCCCTGGTCGGCATTCCGGCCTGCACCAAGCCGATCAACACCTCCAGCTTCCACGCGGTCAACGACAAGTACATCGCCGCCGTCGCCACGGCCGGCGGCGCGCTGCCGGTGCTGCTGCCAGCGCTGGGCGAGCGCTATGACATGCACGACCTGGTCGACCGGCTGGACGGCCTGCTCTTCACCGGCAGCCCGTCGAATGTCGAGCCGCACCGCTATGGCGGCCCGGCCAGCGCCGAGGGCACGCTGCACGACCCGGAGCGCGACGCGACGACCCTGCCGCTGATGCGCACGGCGATCGAGCATGGCGTGCCGATGCTCTGCATCTGCCGCGGCATCCAGGAACTCAACGTCGCGCTGGGCGGCACGCTGCACCAGCTCGTGCACGAGGTCGAAGGCAAGCGCGACCACCGCTCCGACAAGTCGCGGTCGCCGGAGGATCGCTACGACGCGGCGCATCCGATATCGCTGACGGCCGACGGCTACCTGCGCTCGCTGCTCGCCGACCGGCCGATGGAGGCGCAGGTGAACTCACTGCACGCCCAGGGCATCGACCGCCTGGCGCCGGGCCTCAGCGTCGAGGCGGTGGCGCCGGACGGCCTCATCGAGGCCGTGCGCGTCGAGGCGGCGCCGGGCTTCGCGCTGGGGGTGCAGTGGCACCCCGAGCATCCGCGCGCGCTCGGCTGGCCCTTGAGCCAGGCGATCTTCGCTGCCTTCGCCCGCGCCGTCGCCGACCACGCCGACCGGCGCCGCGCCCGCACCCATGTCCTGCCGGGGATCGAGGCGGCGCAGTAAAGGCGCCGTCTATCCCACCCGCCGCAAGAGGTTCAGGAGCTGCGTCCGCTCGCCGGCGCTGAGCCGCTTGGTGATCTGCCTCTCGTGCCCGTAGACGCGCTTCAGCGCCGTGGCGAAGCGGCGCATGCCCTCGGCGCTGAGCCGCAACGCGTTGGAGCGCCGGTCATTGGCCGCCGCGGCGCGCTGCACCAGGCCGCGGCCCTCGAGCTTGTCGATCACCGCCACGACGGTCGAGCGGTCGACCCCCATCGCCTGGCCCAGCGCGCTCTGGCTCAACCCGGGGTTGGCCTGGATCAGGGCCAGCACGCCGAACTGGCCAGGCGTCAGCTCCATGCCGTCCATGGCCTGGGCGAAATCCTGGAACACGGCCACCTGGCTGCGGCGCAGGTGGTAGCCGAGCAGCTCCTCCAGTACCCCGCGGTCGAGGGCCTGGGCGGCGGGGCGGGCGGCACGGGGCGAAGCCATGGGCGGAATCCTGTCGGTTCGGGGGCGCGCGCAGGATATGCGAATCGCGCATGCCGCGCATGCTATTGCGCCGATACCGTGCGGCCAGGCGCAACCCATCTAGAAGATATCAAGGATCGGTCTTCCCCTGCCGGTCCCGGGTTCCTTCCAGGGAGCCCAATCGAACGCCCGGTCACCCCCCTGACCGGGCGTTCCCGTTTTCAGGTCAAGAGACGCACCAGCGCCAGGGCGAGGGTGGGGAAGGCGAGCACCAGCGCCAGCCGGGCGACGTCGGTGGCGAGGAACGGCAGCACCGCGCGGTAGATCGCGGGCATGGACGCGTCGCGCGCCATGCTGCTGATCACGAACACGTTGAGGCCCACCGGCGGCGCGGTGAGCCCGATCCCGACCACGATCAGCACCAGGATGCCGAACCAGATCGCCACCTCGTCGGGCGACATGCCGAAATCCTGCGCCATCACGACAGGGAAGAACACCGGCAGGGTCAGGAGGATCATCGCCAGCTCGTCCATGACGGCGCCCAGCAGGATGTAGAACAGCATCAGCGCGGTGACCACCGCGAAGGGCTGCAGGCCGGTGGCAACGATCGCTTGCGCCATCGTGTCCGGCAGGCGCGACAGGGCGAGGAAGGCGTTGAACACGTCGGCGCCGAGCAGTATGGCGAAGATCATCGCCGAGGTCTCGGCGGTCTGCAGCAAGGTGCGCTTCAAGGCCGGCAGCCCCATGCGCCCCTGGATGACCGCCACCGCCAGGGTCGCCGTGGCGCCGACCGCCGCACCCTCGGTCGGCGTGAAGATGCCGCCATAGATTCCGCCCACGACCACGATCGCGATCAGCACCGCCGGCCAGACCTGCGCCAGGGCGCGCCAGCGCTCGGGCCATGGCGCCGGCGCGATCGCGGGCGCGCGGTCGGGGTGGCGCGCGGCGACGAAGGCGATCGTGCACAGGTAGAACGCCGAGGCCATCAGCCCAGGGACCAGTGCCGCCATGAACAGCTTGGCGATGTTCTGCTCGGTCGTGATCGCGTAGACCACCAGGATCACCGAGGGCGGGATCAGGATGCCCAGCGTGCCGCCGACCGCCAGCGTGCCGGCGGCGAAGGCGGGCGCGTAGCCGAAGCGCTTCATCTCCGGGTAGGCGACGCGGCCCATCGTCGCCGTGGTCGCGACCGACGAGCCGCAGATCGCGCCGAACAGCGTGCAGGCGCCGATCGTCGCCATGGCGACGCCGCCGCGCCGGTGCCCGACCAGGCTGTTGGCGGCGGTGAACAGCGCCCGGCTGATGCCGGACTGCTCGGCCAGCGCCCCCATCAGGATGAACAGCGGAATCACCGAGAGGGTGTAGTTGGAGAACAGGAAATACGGCGTCGCCTTGAGGTAGTTCAGGTACGGCGTCAGCCCGACCAGCGTCAGGTAGCCGGCCGAGCCGACCAGGAACATCGACAGCGCGACCGGGATCCGCACCGCCATGAGGACCAGCATCAGGCCGAACATCAGCCCGGCCAGCATGGTGCCGCTCATCGCCACACTTTCCTGGCTTCGAGCCACGCCGTGTAGAGGCTGACGGCCACGAGCCAGAAGGCGCAGAGCGCGCCGAAGCTCATCGCGTAGCCGGTCGGAACGCCCAGCACCATGGTCGTGGTCTTGCTGCGGAAGGCGTCGCCGGCGCCGCGCAACGTGCCTTCGAACACCAGGGCGGCGAACAGCGCGAACAGCAGGCAGGCCACGAGGTCGAGCGCGGCGCGGACGCGGGGCGAGGCGCCCGCGGTGAAGAAATCGACGATGATGTTCGAGCGGCGGAGCTGGCACAGCGGCAGGAAGGCGAAGACCGCGACCGCCGTCAGCATCTGCGCCATCTCGAAGTCGCCGGGCACCGGCTGGTCGAACAGCCAGCGCCGCAGCACGCTCGTCGTGATCATCGAGCCAACGCCCAGCGCCACGAGTCCGCCGAGGACGGCCATCGCCTCGCTGATCCGGTGGAACCAGCGATCGACCGGCCCGCGCCCCAGCGGCCCTTCGGAGGACCGGTCGATCGACGCTTCCGCGTCCGTCGTCACGTAGCCTTGGCGTGCTTCTGGATCAGGCCCTGCAGGTCGGCCAGCAGCTTGGCGCCGTCGAAGCCCTTGGACGCCGACTGCTGCATCCAGCCGTCGACCACCGGCTTGGTGATCCGCTGCCAGCGTTTCACTTCGTCCTCGGCGAGCACGGTGATGGTGTTGCCGCGATCCTGGACCATCTTGCGAACGGCCACCGCCGCCTCGTCCCACGCCTTGCCCGCCATCCGTGCGGCCGGGGCGCCGGAATTGGCGTCGATCACCTTCTTCGCCGCCGGCGACAGGCTGTCGTACTTCGCCCGGTTCATCACCAGCACGAAGGTCGCGCTGTAGAAAGTGGGCGTACCCGGGAACTCGGCGTGGAATTTCGTCAGTTCGTGCGCCTTGATCGCCGGCACCACTTCCCACGGCACGACGCAGCCGTCGATCACCTTCTGCGCCAGGCTTTCCGGCACTTGCGGCACCGGCATGCCGATGGCATTCACGCCGAGCAGCTTCAGGGCCTCGCCCGATAGCCGCGTCGGGAAGCGCAGCTTGATGCCCTTCAGGTCGTCCAGCGCCTTCACCTGGCGGGTCGAGTGGATGAGCCCGGCATCGTGCGCCCAGAAGCAGATCGGCTTCACTTCCTTGAACTCGTCGACCAAGTGCTTGTCGGCGAATTCCTGGATCGCGAGGCTGTTCGGCACCGCCAGCTTGTGGGCGACGAAGGGCAGCTCGATCGTCTCGATGCGCGGGAAGCGGCCGCTGGTGTAGCCGGGCAGAGTCCACACCAGGTCCGCCACGCCGTCGCGCGCCTGGTCGTAGAGCTGGGGCGGGGCGCCGCCGAGCTGCATCGACGGGAAGATGTCGATCTTGATCTCGCCCGCCGAGTCGGTTTCCACCTTCTTCGCCCAGGGCGCCAGGAACTTGGCATGGCCGTTCGCCATCGGCGGCAGGAAATGGTGCATCTTCAGCGTGACCGCAGCCTGGGCGCGGCCGATCCGCAGCACCGCGGGTGCGGCCAAGGCGCCGGCGGCAACGCCGGTCATCAGGCGACGACGATTCAACATGAAATACCCTCCCTGAACACGCGATCCGGATTTCGGATTTCTTGTCGGTCTCTCCAACCGTTATTCGAGACCCTATAATGACCGTAAATCAACGGCAAGACGGGATTGCGATTTTTACGCATCCCGCATCGATTGTTGGTCGATCCAACTGTTAGATCGGTCAACGATCATGCCCTATTCGCGCGATTGGGCGGCCGGAGCGAGGCGCGTGGACCTTGCCTCGTCTAAACCCTTTTGACATATTTGTTGGGTAATCCAACAATTCGATACTCCAACCAGCGGGCCAGCCGTCGCCATGGGTTTCAGCGTCACGATCCGCCAGTGGCCGACCCCGATCGCGGTCGAGACCGGCCAGACCGTGCTGGACGCGGCCGTGGCCCAGGGCGTGCCCTATCCCTATGGCTGCCAGAGCGGCAATTGCGGCGCCTGCAAGTCGCGGCTCTATAGCGGCGAGGTCGAGCTGTCGCCCTATTCCAGCTACGCGCTCACCGACGAGGAGCGGGCCCAGGGCCTGGTCCTGGCCTGCCGGGCCGTGCCGTGGAGCGACGCCGAGCTTGCCTGGCTGGACGCCGACGACGTGGTGATGCATCCCCTGCGCGACCTTGTGTGCAGGGTCGCTGCGCTCGAGGACCTGACCCACGACATCAAGCTGGTGCGCCTGGCCATCGTCGAGGGCGGGCCCTTCACCTTCGCCGCCGGCCAGTACGCCGCCGTCGCCTTCGGCGACCTGGCGCCGCGCGACTATTCGATGGCCAACGTGCCGGACCGCTCCGGCCAGGGCGGCGAGCTGATCGAGTTCCATATCCGCCATGTCGCCGGCGGGGCGTCGAGCGCCTATGTCGCCCAGGGCCTCGCGGTCGGCGACACGGTGCGGGTGAAGGGCCCCTACGGCACGTCCTTCCTGCGCGAGCAGCACACCGGCCCGATCCTGGCGATCGCCGGCGGGTCGGGCCTCGCGCCGATCAAGTCGATCGTCGAGACCGCGCTGTCGCTCGACATGCGCCAGCCGATGAACCTGTATTTCGGGGTCCGCGACGAGCGCGACCTCTACATGGAAGATCATTTCGCCGCGCTGGCGCTGCGCCACGCCAACCTGCGCTTCGTGCCGGTGCTGTCGAGCCCGAGCGGCGCCACCGCGCGGCGCACCGGCTTCGTGCACGAGGCGGCCTTGGCCGACGCCGCGTCGCTCGACGGCACCAAGGCCTATCTCGCCGGGCCGCCTGTCATGGTCGAGACGGCGTCGAAGCTGCTGGAGCAGCGTGGTCTGCGGCGCGAGGACATCCACGCCGATGCCTTCTATACCGAGGCCGAGCGCGTGAAGCTGGGCGGGCTTGGCCGATGAGCGCGATCGACCTTTCCGGCCGCGTCGCGCTGGTTACCGGCGGCGGGCGCGGCATCGGCCTGGCGATCGCCGAGGCCTTGCATGGCTGCGGCGCCAGGCTGGTGATCGCGGATTGCGGCACCGGCATCGGCGGCGAGGGCGCGGACCCGTCCGTGGCGGAGGCCGTCGCGGCCAGGCTCGGCGGTGCCGCCCATGTCGAGAGCATCGCCAGCCCGGCCTCGGCCCAGGCGGCGGTCGCGCTGGCCAGGAAGCGGTTCGGCGGCCTGGACATCCTGGTCAACGCCGCGGCGATCCTGCGCGACGGATTCGTGTTCAAGCAGGACCCGGCGGACTGGGAGGCGGTGATCCGCAACAACCTGTCGGCTGCCTTCTACACGACCAGCGCAGCGACGCCTGTCATGCGCGACCAGGCCAAGGCCGGCCGCGGCGGCGACCCTTATCGCTGGGGCCGCATCCTGAACATCGTGTCGACCGCCGGCTTCTACGGCAATTTCGGCCAGGCGGCCTATGCCAGCGCCAAAGCCGGGCTGTTCGGGCTGACGCGCGTGACCGCCATGGACATGCAGCGCAGCAACGTCACCTGCAACGCCATTGCGCCCTTCGCACACACGCGCGTCACCGACACCATTCAGCCCGCCAACCCTGCCCAGGCCGCCTACAAGGAGCGGGCGCTGAAGATCGGCGCCGCGCCGGTCGGCGCGCTGGTGGCGAAGCTGTGCGGCCCGGCCGCCGAAAAGATCACCGGCCAGCTCCTGGGCGTGCGCGGGCGCGAGACCTTTGTGTTCTCGCAGCCCAGGCCCGTGGCGCGGGCTCTCGATGGCGACCTCGCCGCCCTGTCGCCGGCCTTTATCGCACTCGATACCGATCTCGAAGCCTTCAACACCGACCCAGTGCTGTAGAGAAGGAACTGCCACCTATGTCTACCGCCGCCCAGCCGACCCAGGTCCGCGACGAGCAGGAGTTCGAGCGCCAGCCTGAACCCTACAAGACCGCCGTGCGCAAGATCGTGCGCAGCCACGCGGTCAACGAGCTTTATGGCGCGCAGGTGTTCGACGAGCCGGCGATCGCGCTGGCGCCGACGCCCTATGCCAAGTGGCTGACCTGCCGCGTGGCGATGGAGGAGTACGGCCACCACGTGCGCTTCCGCGAGCTGGGCGAGAAGATCGGCATCCCGCAGGCGGAGATGCTGCCCGCCGGGAAGAAGCCGCTGTCGATCTTCGAGTTCCCGATGACGACCTGGGCCGAGTTCTGCGTCATCAAGCTGCTCGCCGACATGGCCGAGATCCTGCAGGTCGAGGACCTGGCGACCTGCTCCTTCCATCCCTTGCGCAACCTGGCGCGCATGACCATGCCGGAGGAGCGCTTCCACGCGCAGTTCGGGCGCGAGTTCTGCCAGGAGCTGTGCAAGACGGCGGAGGGAAAGCAGGCGGTGCAGGACGCGATCGACCGCTACTTCCCGATGCTGCCCGCCTTCTTCGGCGCCGACGGCTCGGCCAACAACGCAAAGTTCCGCCAGTTCGGCATCAAGCAGCGCAAGAACGAGGAGATGCGCGCCGACTACCTGAAGCGCGCCAAGGAGCTGGTCGAGGAGCTGGGGCTGACCCTGCCGACCCTGCCGAAGGCGGCCTGAGCCGCCGTTGACCGCGGCGCTCGACCGGCTGGTTGCCCGGATTCCGCACGCCTCCTGGTTCGCGGCCCTGGGCGAGGCGCTGCAGCCGGCGGAACAGGCCGACCTTGCCGCCTACATCCACGGCCTGGGCCTGCCGGCCTGCGCCATTGCTCTGGTCGCCGATTGGGCCGAGGCCGGGCGCGTCGCCAGCGATCCCGCCTGGGACCACGGCTGGTGGGACGCGGAGGAGCGGCTGCGCGCCGAGTTGATGGCCAGGGCCGACGCCGCCCATGGCGCGCGCACCGTGATGGATCGCCTGAGCACCGTGGCCCAGGCCGCGCATGACGCGACCATCGGGCCCGCGGCCATGGCGGCGGCACGATCGGGCATTGCCGACCAGGCGCTGGTCCGCGCCGCCGCTGGCGCCGCCACGCAGTCCTGCTACCAGTCCGGCCTGGCGCTGCTGGCCGGCATGACCGACCCCGGCCATGCCTTCCACGCCAAGCTGCAGCTCTTTCTCGGCGGCCGATGGCCCCTGGGAATCGTGCGTGGCTCGGCGTATATGTTCTGACCCTTTCGTTTGCGCATTCCCCAAAATCCACAGCAGGGACGGAGACAAATGACGAGTTACGCGATTCCGATCTGGGAGCCGCCGAGCCTGCCGATCGACGGCGACACCAAGCGCTTCCCGGTCCGCCGCATCTACTGCGTCGGCCGCAACTACGCCGCGCATGCGCGCGAGATGGGCTTCGATCCGGATCGCGAGCCGCCGTTCTTCTTCTGCAAGCCGGCCGACGCCATCGTGCAGAACGGCGGCGTGATGCCCTACCCGCCGCAGACCAAGAACCTGCACTACGAGTTCGAGCTGGTCGTCGCCATCGGCAAGCAGGGCGCCAACATCCCGATCGAGAAGGCGCTGGAGCATGTCTGGGGCTATGGCAGCGGCCTCGATATGACGCGCCGCGACGTGCAGATCGCGTCGCGCGACAAGGGCCGGCCCTGGGACATGGGCAAGGGCTTCGACCATTCCGCGCCCTGCACGGCGCTGTGGCCGGTGTCGAAGGTCGGCCATGTCGACGCGGGCAAGATCGAGCTGAAGGTCAACGGGCAGGTCAAGCAGAGCTCGGACCTGAAGGCGATGATCTGGAATACGCCGGAGACGATCTCGTACCTCTCGGGCCTCGTCGAGCTCTTCCCCGGCGACCTGATCTACACCGGCACGCCCGAGGGCGTCGGCCCTGTCGTGAAGGGCGACAAGCTCGAGGGCGAGATCGCGAAGCTGGGCAAGCTCTCGATCACCATCGGCTAACAGGTGGCGATGCGAATCACCACCTGGAACATCAACTCGGTGCGGATCAGGCTCGACCTGATCCGCCAGTTGGTGAAGCAGGCGAAGCCCGACGTTCTCTGCCTGCAGGAAACCAAGGTCCCCAACGACCTGTTTCCGCACCAGGCCTTCGCCGACATGGGCTTCGCGCACCGGATGGTGCACGGGATGAAGGGCTATAACGGCGTCGCGATCCTGTCGCGCATCCCCTTCTCCGGCGGCGAGCCGCTGCACCGCTGCGGCAAGGAGGATTGCCGCCACCTCTACGCGCGCCTGCCCGGCGGCATCGAGCTGCACAACCTCTACATCCCCGCCGGCGGCGACATTCCCGACCCCAAGGTGAACGAGAAGTTCGCCCACAAGCTGCAGTTCGTCGACGAGCTGGGCGACTGGTTCAAGGACGCACGCAAGAAGAAGCAGAAGCTGGTCGCGGTCGGCGACTTCAACATCGCGCCGCTCGAGACCGACGTGTGGTCGCACAAGCAGCTCCTCGACGTGGTCAGCCACACGCCGATCGAGGTTGAGAAGTTCGGCCGCATGCAGGCCTCGCTCGACTGGGTCGACGCCGTGCGCCACTTCATCCCGCCGGAAGAAAAGCTCTTCACCTGGTGGAGCTACCGCAACCGCGACTGGAAGATCAGCGACCGCGGCCGGCGGCTGGACCATGTCTGGGTCACGCCTGTCCTGAAGACCAGCCTGCGCTCCGCCTCGGTCATGCGCGACGCGCGCGACTGGACCCCGGGCAGCGACCACGTGCCGGTGACGGTCGAGGTCGCGGCGTGACGCACGACCTTTCCCCGTTCTACCGTCCGCGGTCGGTGGCCGTGGTCGGGGCGGGCGACCGGCCGACCTCCTCGGGCGGCGCGGTGCTGCATCTCCTGGAGCAGTCCGGCTTCGTCGGCGAGATCGTGCCAGTGAACCCCAAGGGCGGCACGATCCGCAACCTGCTGGTGCGCACGTCGCTGCGCGAACTCGCGAAACCGGTCGACCTCTGCGTCATCGTGATCCGGCCCGACCTGATCCTGGACGCGGTGCGCGACGCGATCGCGACCGGGCACAAGAACCTGCTGATCCTGCCCGGCGGCTTCGCCGAGGGGGCAGAGGAGGGCAAGAAGCGCGACGCCGAGCTGCGCGCGCTGGCGGCCGATTCCGGCATCGTCATCGCCGGGCCGAACTGCGCCGGGATCATCCACCTGACGGGGAAAGGCCAGCCGACCGGCATGGCCGCGACCTTCCTGCGCGGCCTGCCGCCGGGGCCCGACCTGCAGGGACGCTCGATCGCCATGGTGTCGCAGTCCGGCGCCCTGGCCGAGGAGATCGTCGCCAAGTCGAACGAGATCGGCATTCCGGTCGGCACGGTGGTGTCGGTCGGCAACGCGATGCAGATCGGCGTTGCCGATCACCTGCGCCATCTGGCCGACGACGACGGCATCGGCGCCATCCTTCTCTACATCGAATCGCCGGGCGACCAGGAAGCCTTCCGCAAGGCGGCGCGCGCGGCGGCGGCGAAGAAGCCGGTCGTGGCGCTGATCGGCGGCCGCACCGCCGTGGGCGGCGCCGCGGCGCTGGCGCATACCGGCTCTGCCGCGCTCGACGACAAGGCCGCGGCCGCGTTCGCGCGGGACTGCTGCATGGTGCGCGTCACCAGCCTCAGCCGGATGCTGCTGGCCGCGCGCGGCTTCGCGCGGTTTCCGCTGGGCATCGGCGGGCGCGCCCTGATCCTGTCGAACTCGGGCGGGCCGGGCGTGCTGTGTGCCGACCAGTGCCTGATCGACGGCATGGCGATGCCGCCTTTGCCCGCCGCGATGGCCAAGCGCCTGCGCGACGCCCTGCCGCAGGAAGCCACCGTGTCGAACCCGATCGACCTGCTCGCCGACGCGCGCGAGGACCGCTTCGGCCTCGCCTTCGAGTCAGCGATGGCCGAGGGAGCGGGCACCTACGACGCGGTGCTGATGATCCACGTCGTGCCGTTCATGGTCGATCCGGTGCCGGTCGTCGCGCGCCTCGCCGATCTCGCGCGCACCGCGAAGGTACCGGTGATGCATGCGATGATGGGCACGCTGCCAGGCAAAGATCAGCTCTTCGCGACCATGACCCAGGCCGGCGTGCCGATCTTCAACGACATCGAGGCAATGGCCGAGACGGCCGGGATCCTGGCCGCCTACCCGCCGCTGCGCGCCGCGGCGCGGTAGAGGTAGTAGCGGCCCGGCGGAACGCCCTGGGGCAAGGGCAGGGCCTGCCCGGCCAGCGCGACAAGCTCCTGGTCGCTCAGGATGACGCCGCCCGGCGCCGCCAGGGCGGCGAGGTGTGGCGCCAGCCAGGCGGCGAGCCGGGCGTTGCGGTCAGCCTCGCCGGTCCCGGTATCGGCATGGATGAGGGCCGCCCGGGCGCCGATCCGGGCCTGCGCGTCCGGCAGGGTGTCGGCGAAGTCGCCCAGCACCAGGTGGGCCGCGTCGGGCACGCAGTCCGGATGGGCGTCCATCTGCCGGTCGAAGGCGAAAATCGCCCGGTCGGGCAGGACCTGGCGGAGGTGGTCGTAGGTTCGCCCGTTGCCGAGTCCGAGCTCGACCACCGGGCCGGGCACGTCCCGGATCAGCGCGGCGGCATGATCGAGGCAGGCACGCTGGGCCTCCAGGCGCCTGATGGCGCTGTCGAGCCGGCTCATCCCGGCGCCCGCGGCTAGGCGGCCTTGGCCTTGGCCAGGGCCTTGGTCGTGTCGTCCAGGCGATGGGCCAGTTCGCGCATGATTTCCACGGCGATCTGGGGGAACTCGGCGACCAGGCGGAAGAAGAGTTCCTTGGAAATGCGCAAGGCGGTCACCGTCCCGTTGGCGCGTACGGTGGCCGTACGCGGCACGTCGCAGAGGATGGCGATCTCGCCGACGAAGCTGTTCTTGCCCAGGCGGGCGACGGCGTGCTCGCCGTTGGGGGTGTTGATCACGACATCGGCCTCGCCGCCCATGATGATGTACATGGCGTCGCCGGTGTCGCCCTGGGTGCAGAGGTCCTGCCCGCCCTGGTACTCAAGCTTCTCGCTGGTGAAGGCCAGGAGCTTCAGCTTCGACGGCTCGATCTTCGAAAACAGGGGGACGCGGCGCAGCGCGTCGACTTCCTCGTGCAGGCTCATGAACGGTTCCGAACTCCGGCGACAGGCGCCTTCGCGCCGGCCGACAACGATTGCCCCCAGATGGCTGAATAGTAGACCCTGTTTAAATTACGATAAACGCGGCCGATTCAACACATTGATTTATAATAGATAAAACCGCCACGCGGCGGCCACGGTCCCGGAAAACTTGGCGTTTTCGCCGATTTCGGCGTTTCCGGGGCTTCGGGTCCTGTGCCATAGTCGACCGGTCCGGGGGAGAGCTTCGATCCGTATTTCATCGAATAAAGTCTAGCTGGCAAAGAGGCCACGCCATGACGTCCGCAAGAAACGGCGCGCGGGTTCTGTTCTATTGCCACGACACGTTCGGCCTCGGGCATTTGCGCCGGGTGCGGGCACTGGCGCACGCGCTGGTCGACGGCAACAAGGACATGTCGATCCTGATCCTGTCGGGATCGCCGATCATCGGCAGCTTCGACTTCCGCGCCCGCGTCGACTTCGTGCGCATTCCCGGCGTCATCAAGCTGCGCAACGGCGAGTACACCTCGCTGAACCTGCACATCGACATCGACGAGACGCTGGCGATGCGCGCCTCGATCATCCGCCACACCGCCGACATCTTCGATCCCGACCTGTTCATCGTGGACAAGGAGCCGCTCGGCCTGCGCGGCGAGGTGAAGTCGACGCTGCAGATGCTGAAGAAGCGCGGCACGCCCCTGGTGCTGGGCCTGCGCGACGTGATGGACGAGCCGGCGCAGCTCGCCCCGGAGTGGGAGCGCAAGAACGCCCTGCCCGCCCTGCGCGACCTCTACGACCAGATCTGGGTCTACGGCCTGCCGCAGCTCTGGGACCCGATGGAGGGCATCGACCTGCCGAAATCGGTCAAGCGCAAGATCACCTACACGGGCTACCTGCCACGCACGGTGCCGGTGGCGCCGCTGCCGCGCAACCCGGACCTCGACGGCCTCAGCGACCCCTACCTGCTGGTCACGCCCGGCGGCGGCGGCGACGGCGAGGAGCTGGTCGACTGGGTCTTGCGCGCCTACGAGGAAGACCCGCGCATGCCCTACCCCGCCATGGTGGTGCTGGGGCCGTTCATGTCGCCGGAACACCAGGGCGACTTCATGCGCCGGGCGCAGAAGCTCGGCAACGTGCGGATGACCACCTTCGACGCGCGCATGGAAGCGCTGATGGCCAACGCCATCGGCGTCGTGGCGATGGGCGGCTACAACACGTTCTGCGAGATCCTGTCCTTCGACAAGCGCGCCATCATCGTGCCGCGCACCGCGCCGCGCATGGAGCAGTTCATCCGCGCCAACCGCGCGCAGGAGATGGGGCTGGTGCGGATGCTGGTCAACGACGGCGTGCGCGACGCGCGCGCCATGGCGACCGCGCTGCGCCACCTGCCGCAGCAGAGCCTGCCGTCCTCGGTCGTGGTGCCGGGCCTGCTCGACGGGCTCGCCAACGTGAACCGGCTGGTCAACCAGGCGCTCGACCGGCGCGTGATGCAGGCCCGCCCGCGCCTCGCCACCCGCGGCGGCTGATCGCCGCCGCCTCTTCCTTGGACACGCGACTGCCGCCCTTCCGCAACGCGCCCCGCGTCGCGGTGCTGGTGAAGGGCTACCCGCGCCTGTCGGAGACCTTCATCGCCCAGGAAATCGCGGCGCTGGAGGAACGCGGCCTGGACCTCGCGATCGTCTCGCTGCGCCACCCGACCGACACGCACCGCCACCCCGTGCACCGCCGGATCAAGGCGCCGGTGGCCTACCTGCCGGAATACCTGCACGACGAGCCGCTGCGCGTGCTCCGGGGCTGGTGGCGGGCGCGGCGTCTGCCCGGCTACGCCGTGGCGTGGCGCCGCTTTCGCGCCGACCTTGCCCGCGACCGCACGCGCAACCGGGTGCGCCGCTTCGGCCAGGCCTGCGTGCTGGCGGCCGAGCTGCCTGCCGATGTCGGCCGGCTCTACGCGCATTTCCTGCACACCCCGGCCTCGGTCGCGCGCTACACCGCCCTGATGCGTGGCCTGCCCTGGAGCTGCTCGGCCCATGCGCGCGACATCTGGATCACGCCCGACTGGGACAAGCGCGAGAAGCTCGGCGAGCTCGACTGGCTGGTGACCTGCACGCGCGTCGGGCACGCGCATCTCCAGGCCCTCGCCCCTGACCCGGAGAAGGTGCACCTGGTCTATCATGGCCTCGACGCGGCGCGGTTCCCGGCCCCCGAGCCGGCGCGGGCCACGCGCGACGGCAGCGACCCGGCGGCGCCGGTCGTAATCCTCTCGGTCGGCCGCGCGGTGGCGAAGAAGGGCTATGACGACCTGCTCGAGGCCCTGTCGCTGCTGCCCCCGGGCCTGCACTGGCGCTTCGTGCATGTCGGCGGCGGCGGCGAGGCCGCCGCCTTGCGCCAGCGCGCCGGCACGCTCGGCCTCGCCGAGCGCGTCGAGTGGCGGGGCGCGCAGCCGCAGGAGCGCGTGATCGAGGCCTACCGCGCGGCGGACCTGTTCGCGCTGGCCAGCAAGATCGACCGCGACGGCGACCGCGACGGCCTGCCCAACGTGCTGATGGAGGCGCAGAGCCAGGCGCTGGCCTGCGTCGCCACGACCACCGGGGCGATCGGCGAGTTCCTGGTCGACGGCGAGACCGGCCTTCTGGCGCCGCCCGGCGATCCGGCGGCGCTGGCGCGCGCGATCCTGGCGCTGGCGCGCGACCCGACGCGGCGGCGCGTAATGGGCGAGGCCGGGCGGCGGCGCGTGCTGGAGCGGTTCTCGTTCGAGGCCAATATCGGCGCCATCGCGACGCTGTTCGGCCTGCCTGGCAAAGCGGAGGCCGCGTGCGCATCGCCTTCTACGCGCCCCTGAAGCCGCCCGGTCATCCGCACCCCTCGGGCGACCGGCGGATGGCGCGGCTGCTGGTCCAGGCGCTCCGCCTGGGCGGACACACGGTGATGTTGGCGAGCAGCTTCCGCGCCTATGACCGCG
>JAEULC010000042.1 GCA_016792605.1 Rhodospirillales bacterium | reverse complement strand
GGCGCGACCAGCCTGGAGGGACTCGGCTATGCCGGGCGGTTCCTGGTCGACAACGGGTTCGACGTCGTCGCCTTCAAGGCGAACCGGAACTGGTGGTTCCAGGATCTCGGCCCAGCGGTCTTCGACGCTGTCGAACAGGCGATCGCGCGCGGCGGGCGCAGCTACCGTCGCCGCGTCGGATACGGCAGCTCGATGGGCGGCTACGCCGCGTTCCAGTTTTCCGGGGCGCTCAAGCTCGACCGCGTCGTCGCCTATTCGCCGCAATTCTCGATCCACGAGGCGTGGGAGCCGCGCTGGGCCCGCGAGGCCGCGGCGATCGACTTCGCGCACGCGATGACGCGCGCGGCGCTCGCGCCGGACTGCCGCTTCGTCGTCGTCTACGATCCGTGCAATCCGGACATCGAGCATGTCAGGCGCTTCGCCGCCATCGTGCCGGAAGGCAGGCTGCGGGAGCTGCGCCTGCGCTACTCGGGCCATCCCTCGGGCGACTTCATTGCGGAGACCGGGCATCTCAAGGCGTTCGCGCTGGCGCTGCTGCGCGGCGACACGCCGCCGCCGGTTGCTTCGATCCGGCGCGACCGCGCGAAGTCGCACGCCTATCTGCGCACGCTCGCCGCGTCGTGCCTGGAGCGCGCCAAGCCGCGCGCGGCCCTGGCGCTGATCGACCGCGCCCTGGCGATCGCGCCGAAACGGCCGCTCTACCACTGGCAGCGCAGCCTGATTCTCGATCGCCTCGGCCGCGCCGAGGAGTGCCTCGCGGCCGGGCGCCAGGCCCACGCCCTGGCGCCCGACGACGCGCTTTACGCCTTGCACCTGACGCATCTCCTGTCGCGCAAGGGCGATGCCATCGGCGCGCTGGCGACGCTGGATCGTGCGCTCGCGGTCGATCCCGACAATGCCGGGGGCTTGCGGCAGCGCGCCCTGCTGCTCGATCACCTGGGCGATGCCGCCGGCGCCGCCCAGGCGCAGCGCCGCGCCTTCGCGCTCGATTCGAAGAACCCGCACCAGGCGGCGCTGCTGTCGCACCTGCTGGTGCGCAGCGGCGACATCGCCGAGGCGCTGGCGTCGATCGACCAGGCGATCACGCGCGAACCCGGCGTCGCCGCCTTTCACCGCCATCGCAGCGCGCTGCTGGATCGCCTCAAGGAAAGCGATGGGGCCGTCGCGGCGGCGGAGCGCGCCGTCGCGCTGGCGCCGGACGACGCGGAGTCACTGATGCAGCTGTCGCATGTTCTGGCGCGCAAGGGATTGATCGAGGCCGCGCTGGACTGCGCCGCGCGGGCGACGCTGCTGGTTCCGGGCGCGGCGTGGCATCATCGCCACCTGGGCGCGCTGCAGGACCGGGCGGGGCGGCTCGACCTAGCGATCGTCGCCTTGCGCGAAGCGGTGAAGCTCGGTCCCGACGAGCCGAGCCACGCTCTGCACCTGCAAGCCTTGCTGCGTCGCCGGGGCGACGGTGCGGTCGCCGCGGCGCAATAGCGACCCCTGAACACGCTTCGGGGGGCGCGAAGCCCCCCGAAATCGTCGTTGCCGCGCCGAAGGGCTATTTCAGGCGGTACTTGTCGTGGCAGGCGCCGCAGGTAGCACCGACCGCGCGGAAGTCTGCCGCGACCAGGGTCATGTCGCCGGCCTTGGCGTCGGTTTCGAGCTTCGTCGCCGCGGCGAGCGCATCGGCGTTCAACTTGTCGAAGTCGGCCTTGTTCTTCCAGATGTCGGCCGACGCCTTGGTCTCGCCCTTGTCCGAGCCGGCGGGGTAGTGCGCCGTGACGGTCTTGAAGGTGTTCACCAGCTTGCCGGCCTCCGGCACGACCGCCGCGGCCGGGCCGTTCGCGTCGACGGCAGCCTTGATCGCCCGCATCGCGCCGCCATTGGCCTTGTACAGTTCCTGGCGTGCCTTGATCGGGTCGGTCTGCGCGACCGTGACCCCGGCGAATCCGATGCCGAGCGCCAGCGTCGCCGCCGCCAAGCCAACCCTATTCCAATGGATAGTCATTCTCTCTCCCACCTTCCGTTGAGGCGTTCTTGATCACCCGCGACCATGCCTTGGCGGTTCGCCATGGCCAAGTCACTCCAGCGTGATGGACGCCGGAAGGGCCCGGTTTATTCCCGGGGAGGTCGAGAGCCGGAAGCGGAAATTGACGCTGAGGCCTGTGTATGGGCTGGCGACACCGGAAGGCCTCCGGCGGACTTAGCCTTCGCGGTCGGCCAGCGCACGAACGAGCTGGTTCAGCGCTTCTTGGTGGCGTTCGTTCTTGATCATGCCGAAGCTGCGCATGACCTCGAGGCAGATGCGGTCGCGCGACGGCGCGGCCGGCGTTTCGCGCAGGTCGCCGAGGCCCTGGTAGAAGAAGTCGACCGACACGCCCAGCGCCTCGCCGATCTGGAATAGACGGCCGGACGAGATGCGGCTGTGGCCGCGCTCGTATTTGTTCACCTGCTGCAGGGTGACGCCGAGCATCGCGGCGAGCTGGCTCTGCGACAGGCCCAGCATGATCCGGCGCATGCGGACCAGCGTGCCGACATGGCGCTCGATCTGCAGCATCCGCGCCGCGCGGGGGCCTTGCGGCTGCGCGTCGTCGTCGGCTGCATCAGTCTCGGGGCGGGCGATCGCCTTCTTGGCGGCTGGATCGGCATCGGCGCGCGCGCCCATGCGGGCGGACTCGGCGGCGGGAGCGGAGTAATCCGGACGCTTCATAGTCATGGTGGATCGTCTTAACCCCGAAATTAGTGGCCTGTTTCGGCAGGCCGCTGGCCTCGTCGTCATGACGAGCGGGCCGCTCTATGCACCGGGTATGCCAAGTAAAGAAATTAACTAGTTGTAGTCGCTTACATGCTGGAAGATCGAAGTGATGTTGGCAGTAATTTCGATATTAGAGCACCGAAAATCTCGAACAAAAGAGCGTATTTGCTTGGCACAAAAGAATTTGCTAAAAACGATTATTACATTTTTTGGATCATGTTGTAGCTATGACTGATCAATACGGGGGATTTTGTGAATCCCGCGGCTCGGAGCGTCGAGTATAACTGATTTACTAATATTTCATCTATTTTAATCGCGTTTCTGGATATGCCGGATGGCATAAAGCTCTTCGCGCATTCCGACACGGCTGGCCGGAAAGATGTAAGGCGTTCTTTACGGTTCGGGGGACGGGTTTGACAGCGCTAGGCGCGGGCCGACGGTCGGGTCTACCGGCTGCCGAACCGATGCGCCCGGTCGAACAAGGTGGGAGAGTATTAAAAAGGAATTGGCTCATTTTAACCATTCCGGGTTTGGTTAGTGGTCCAGAAAATCGGGTAAATATCTATAAAATAAATGGAAATTTTTCCTGTTGCACCATTTGTTCCGTTAACGTATGAGTTGAGCTGTTCACATGTAGTGGACGGCGCATTTGCCTGCCGGCTGGCAAATGCGGACTGGGCCGCCCAAGCCGCCGGATGTTTGGCACTGGCCCCAGTGATAGGAGATCACGCTTGTCGCTACAAGCTGGCCCCCCTGCCTCCCGAACCGTCCCCGCTCCGGGAGCGCGTTGTCGTTCATCAACGTCGATCATGGGTCTGCGCGGTTCTGCCGCGTCGCGGGTGCGATCGCGCACTCATAAGATGCGTTCTGCGGGCCGACGCGTGCGCGCCGTCGGGTAACCTACGGTTGTGACTGCGGGGTATTCGCTTATAGTGAAAGGCCTTTACCCCTACTAAACCATTTGATGTTCTGGTTAAGCCTGCGGGCGCCCGCGCTCTGACAGGCAGAAGGCTAAAGAGGAAATTCCCATGGGCGATTGGAAAGAACTTCTTCGCACCGCGTTGTTCCAGACGTGGCGCCGCCGCTGGGTCGCCGTGGGTATCGCCTGGACGGTTTGCGTCATCGGATGGATCGGTGTCGCGATGGTCCCCAACACCTACAAGTCGCGCACGCGCGTCTATGTCGACACCGAGTCGATGCTGTCGCCGATCATGCAGGGCATCGCCTTCGAAAAGAACGTGTCCAAGCAGGTCGAGGTCGTGCAGCGCACGCTGCTGAGCCGTCCGAACATCGAGAAGGTCATGCGCCAGACCGACATGGATATCCAGGCGACGACGCCGGCGCGGCGCGAAGCCATGATCGACATGATCGAGGGCAAGACCAAGATTTCGGCGGAGGCCGCCCGCAACCTGTTCTCGATCGAGTATTCGGACAAGAACGCCGAGCTGGCGCGCAATGTCCTGCAGGCCTTTCTGACGATCTTCATCGAAAGCAATATCGGCTCGCAGCGCAAGGACATGGAGAA
>JAEULC010000395.1 GCA_016792605.1 Rhodospirillales bacterium | reverse complement strand
CGGCGAATCCGGCTGCGGCAAGTCCACCTTCGCCCGCTGCGTGGTGCGGCTGGAGGATGCGAGCGCCGGCAGCGTGATCCTGAACGGCGCCGACATCACGCGTACGAGGGGCCGCGCCTTGCGGTCATTGCGGCGGCATCTTCAGATCGTGTTCCAGGACCCCTTCGCTAGCCTGAACCCGCGCTACTCCATCGCGAGCCTGGTGGGCGATCCGATCAGGCTCCAGGGCAAGCTTGACCGCAAGGCCCGCCGCCAGCGCGTGGCCGGGCTGCTGGAGACGGTCGGCCTGGGCGCCGAGTACCTGGACCGCTACCCGCACGAGCTGTCGGGCGGCCAGCGCCAGCGCGTCGCGATCGCCCGCGCGCTTGCCGCCGAACCCGAGGTGATCGTCTGCGACGAGCCGGTATCGGCGCTCGACGTGTCGATCCAGGCCCAGGTCATCAACCTGCTGAAGCGGCTGCAGAAGCAGTTCGGCATCGCCTATGTCTTTATCTCGCACGACCTGTCGCTGATGCGGCACATCTCGGACCGGGTGGCCGTGATGTATCTCGGCCAGATCGTCGAGCTGGCGCCTACCCGCTCGGTACGGGACCGGGTGCTGCACCCCTATTCGCAGGCGCTCTTCTCGGCCGCGCCGGTCGCCGACCCGGAGGCCGCGCGGCGCAAGCGGCGGATCATCCTGCAGGGCGACGTGCCCAGCCCGATCGACCCGCCCAAGGCCTGCCGCTTTCACACTCGCTGCCCGTATCGCCGCGACATCTGCAGCCAAACGGCACCGGAACTGCGCCCGGTCGAGGACCGCCTGGTCCGCTGCCACTTTGCCGGCGAGCCCGGCTTTCCGCCGGCGATTTAAGGAACGTCGCGGACGCGGACGAGGGTCTCGTCGAGATGGCGGCCGATCACCGCAGCCAGGCGATCGGCGTCCCGGCGCTTCAGGGCCTCGATCATCTCCTCGTGCTCCGCGACGGCACCGGCCCATTTCGGCGCGTCCTCGTTGCCGATGTAGCGCATGCGCTTGATGCGCGCCTGCAGCATCTCGTGCGTCGCCGCCAGCACCGGGTTGCCCGAGGCCAGGACGATCCCGCTGTGAATCGACTGGTTGAGCTTGAAGTATTCGAGCCGCGCCCGCTTGCGATAGAGCGCCATCATGCGGTCATGGATATCGCAGAGCCGCTTGATGGTAGCGTCGTCCGCCCGCTCGCAGGCCAGTCGCCCGCCGAGCTGCTCGATCGCCTTGAGAACCTCCAGGATCTGGCGCAGGTCCTCGTTGCTGCACCGGCGCACGACGGCGCCCTTGGCCGGCACCATCTCGACCAGGCCCTCGCTCGACAGGCTCTTGATCGCCTCGCGCAGGGGCGTGCGCGACACGCCCAGCATGGCGCAGACCTGGACCTCGTTGATGCGCGCGCCCGGCGGCAGGCGCCCCTCGATGATCATGTCGCGCAGCTGGTTGAGCACCTCGTCGTGCAGCGTGCGCCGGGGGATGCGCGGCACGGTCCCGAGCAGAACGGGCTCGGCGGCAGGGGGCAGGGTTCTTGCTTTCGCGACCATGGGGGCTACTGCGCGAACAGGCCGTCCTGGCGGCGGCGTAGCCGCAGCAGGACGGAATCGGGGGCGACCGCCACATCATCGCACAGGATCGGCGCTCCTGCCTTGACCGGCCGCGCAAGTCGGTGGTTGGCGGCGAGGTAGAATGGAATGGCGGTGCCGGCGCCGAGCGCCTTCGCCGGCTGCATCCGCGCCCCCACGCCCTCGATCGTGTGATGATGGCCGCTCGCGGTCAGCAGCGTGCCGGCGGGCAGGTCGCGTTCGGCCCAGGCGACCAGGTCGGTGCGCGGGCGGTAGTCGTCGCCGTAGCCCGACCGTCCGAGGCGCGCGGCATCGAGGATCGTGGTCGCGGCCTCGAGGCCCAGCAGGTGGCGCGGCACGTAGAGCATCGCCGTCTCGCCGCCGGCGCTGACGACATGGCCCTTGTCCGCCAGCAGCTTCCAACTCGTCTTGTCGTGGCAGCGGACGACGATGAAGACACCGCCGGCGAAGCTCGCCTCGTCCGGCGCGCGCAGGTGGTGGAAAACGTCGAGCCGGCGTTGCCCCGAGAACAGCCCGCCATCGCGCTGCTCGGCGAAGAGGTCCGCCACCTCGGGAATGCGCGCGACCGGCGCGTGGAGGTCCGCGCGGTCCTCGGCAAATCCCGTGGCGTTGGCCACGAGGGTGAGCTCGCAGAGATCCGGCACTGTGCGAAGATTGTAGACCTGCCCCAGCACCTCTGCGCGTCCGCGGCTTGCCGCCAGCATACCGCCGCCATTCGCCATCCAGTATCGTTCGAGCGCCGGCAGGTGGTGGCGCACGAAGTTGCTGGTTACGGTGCCGCTTGGCCGGTCGAACACGAAGTCGTATTCGCTCGACTTGCCGCCGCCCACGATTTCCAGGCCCAGCACCTCGGCCCAGGTGATCTGCGCGATCAGCAGGCTCGGCTGGTCGCCATCCACGGGCGTAACGATGGCACCATGATCTCGCGCGATCCGCGCGAGCCCCGGACCGATGACGCTGTCGGCTTCCTTCGATACCAGGGCGACATGGCGGCCCGCCTCGAGGGCCTTCAGCGCATGGCGCGCCGCAGCCTCGGGGTGGCCGGTCGCCTCTACCAGCAGTTCAAATGGCAGCTCCAGGACTGTATCGATCGCGTCTGCTGCGACGTACTGCCCTTCGTCCCAGGCGCGGCGCGCTTCGGCCGCCGTCGTGCAAGCGCGGATGCGCGCGCGGTCGATGCCGGCCTGGGCCAGAGCGTTGACGGCCGTCCCGGTGTCGCGGTCCACGGCGATGCGCGCGGCGAGCAGCTTCATGCGGCCGGCCTGGGCCAGGAAGCTCTGGCCGAAGCCGCCGCTGCCGACGACGCAGGTCTGCACCGGCCGGTCGATCCCCGCGTAGAGACTATGAAAATTCACCCGGCCGCTCCCCCGGTCGCCATCACCATCAAGTGCATGTTGCATACTGTATGCAGCACATGCAATAGTCCGCGTGTACCGATTTCCAGCCAGAGCCGGACGGCCGAACCAGCGGCTGCCGCGACATCGAAGCCATAGGGATGAAACGCATGACCAGATACGCCTCCTTTGCCTGCTCTGTCGCGACTGCGACGCTCGCGGCCACCATCGCCGTCACCTTGCCGACGGCCGCCGAGGCCGCGTGGCAGCCGAACAAGCCGATCGAGTTCGTGGTGACCTCGGGCCCGGGTGGCGGCACGGACAATTTCGCCCGCGTGGTGCAGGCGATCATCGCCAAGCACAAGCTGACCGACCAGCCGATCATCGTCACCAACAAGGGCGGCGGCAGCGGCGCGGAAGGCTACATCTACGCCAAGACCGTGCCCGGCGACCCGTCGAAGGTGATCTTCGGCACCAACAATGCCTATCTCCTGCCCTATGTCGCCAAGCTGGCCTTCACGCCGGCCGACCTGACCCCGGTCGCGGCGCTGGCGCTCGACGAGTTCCTGCTGTGGGTCAACGGCGAGTCCGAGTTCAAGACGGCGAAGGACTATCTCGCCGCGGTGAAAGCCAAGCCCGAGACGTTCAAGATGGGCGGCAGCCAGTCCAAGGACACCGACCAGACGCTCACCAGCTTGCTTGAGGCGACCGCGGGCGTGAAGTTCATCTACGTGCCGTTCCAGGGCGGCGGCGCCGCGGCGACCCAGCTTGCCGGCAAGCATATCGACAGCAATACCAACAATCCGAACGAGAACATCGGCCAGTGGAAGGCGGGCCAGGTGAAGCCGCTCTGCGTCTTCAGCGCCACGCGCCTGCCCGCCGGGCCGAAGGTCTCGGGCGACATGGGCTGGGGCGACATCCCTACCTGCAAGGACGCGGGCGTCGCCATCGACCGCTTCCAGATGCCGCGCACCGTGTGGCTGCCGGCCAAGGTGCCGGCCGACGCCGTGGCCTTCTACACCGACATGCTGAAGAAGGTCAGCGAGACGCCGGAGTGGAAGGAATATGTCGAGCGCACCGTTCAGACCGGCAAGTTCATGGCCGGCGCCGAGCTGAAGGCCTTCATCGCCGACGACGACGCCAAGAACAAGCAGGTCTTCGAGCGCGAGGGATGGCTGGTGAAGTAGCCGGTCCACGGGCGCAAGGCGGCGGTCGATCGATGGTCACGCGCTTCCAGGCGGAGCTTGCGACCGCGTCGATCACCGCCGCGTTCGGCCTGGCCGTCATGGTCGGCGCCACGGAGTTCGGCATCGGCTGGGTGAAGTCCGGTCCGGAGCCCGGCACGTTTCCCTTCTACATGGGGCTGCTGGTGACCGTCGCCAGTATCGGCACGGTCGTCCAGGCCCTGCTGAGTCCCGCGCTGCGCGGCGAGGCATTTCTCGATGCCGGGCAGTGCCGCACCGTCGCGGCCTTCGTGCTGCCCATGATCGCTTTCGTGGTCGTGGCCAAGCTGCTGGGTCTTTACGTCGCCACGGCGCTCTATCTGTTCGGCTCGATGCTGTTTCAGGGCGGCTACCGGGTCTGGTCGTCGGCCGCTGTCGCCATCGCGGCGCCCGTGGTGCTCTACCTGGTGCTCGAAAGGGCGTTCAAGGTGTATCTGCTGAAGGGACCGATCGAGTCCGCGCTCGGGTTCTGACCGCGGCATGGAAGGATTCTCCGCCCTTCTCCACGGCTTCGGCGTCGCGCTGTCCGGCTATCACCTGGCGCTGATGGTCATCGGCGTCCTGCTGGGTATCCTGGTCGGCGTCCTTCCCGGCCTCGGCGCGCCCAACGGCGTGTCGCTGCTGCTGCCGCTGACCTTCACCATGGACCCGGTCGCGGCGATCATCCTGCTGACCAGCATCTACTGGGGCGCGCTGTTCGGCGGTTCGACGACGTCGATCCTGTTCAACATCCCGGGCGAGCCGTCCTCGGTCGCGACCACCTTCGACGGCTATCCGCTGGCCAAACAGGGCCAGGCGACACAGGCGCTGAGCTACGCCTTCCTGTCGGCCGGGTTCGGCGCACTGGTCGGGGTGGTGTTGATCACTGCCCTGTCGGGCTGGGTGGCGCGTTTCGCGCTCAAGTTCAGCTCGCCCGAGTATTTCGCGGTCTACTTCCTGGCCTTCGCCAGCTTCGTCGGCCTCGGCGGCGCCTCGCCGTTCAAGACGGTCACGTCGATCGGCATCGGCTTCGCGCTGGCCGCCGTCGGCATGGACTCGGTGTCGGGCAGCCTGCGCCTCACCTTCGGCCTGGACCAGTTCATCGCCGGGATGAGCTTCCTGGTCGCCGTCATCGGCCTGTTCGGCCTCGGCGAGCTGGTGATGACGATCGAGACCGGGATGAAGCTCGAGGGCATCCGCGCACGCATCTCGCCGCGCGCGGTGTTCGAGACGCTGCTGCAGATGCCGCGCTACTGGGTGGCGCTGGTCAGGAGCGCCGCCGTCGGTTGCTGGATGGGCATCACGCCTGGCGGGCCCACGGCTGCCTCGTTCATGAGCTATGGCTTGGCCAAGCGCTTCTCGCGCCGCCGTTCCAATTTCGGCCGGGGCGAGCCCGAGGGAGTCGTCTCGCCCGAGACCGCCGACCACGCCGCCGGCACCAGCGCCATGCTGCCGATGCTGGCGCTGGGCGTGCCGGGATCGGCGACGGCCGCGGTGATGCTCGGCGGGTTGATGATCTGGGGCCTCAATCCCGGGCCGATGCTGTTCATCGAGCGGCCGGACTTCGTCTGGGGCCTCGTCGCCAGCATGTACCTGGGCAATGTCGTGGCGGTGCTGCTGGTGCTGACGACGGTGCCGTTCTTCGCCGCGATCCTGCGCGTGCCCTTCGCGATCATCGGGCCGATCATCGTCGTGGTCTGCTTTGTCGGCGCCTATACGGTCGCCAGCCGCGAGTTCGACCTTTGGCTGGTGCTGGCGTTCGGCGCGGTCGGCTATGCCTTCAAGAAGCTCGACTACCCGATCGCTCCCTTGGTCTTGGCGATGGTGATCGGCGACAAGGCCGAGGACGCGTTCCGCCAGTCGCTGATCATGTCCAAGGGCTCGGCGGCGATCTTCTGGTCGAACCCGCTGGTTGCGAGCCTGATGGCTCTCGCCTTGCTGCTGCTGTTCTGGCCCCTGCTCGGCGGCATCGCGCGCGCCATGTCGCGTCGCGCGCGTGGCCCGGCGGCATAGGCCGCCACCGGCCGAGCCCGGCATCAGATTCCTTCATCGAATCGATCAGAACATTCAATTGGATTGATGGCGGGTCGCAGCCTAGAGAGGCGCCCTCGTTGCCCGGCCAGAATTGACCCTGGTCGCTACCTTCGCGGTTGAGGCAATTGTTGCCCGCGGAGTTCTACGTGAAGCGCTTCACACACGCTCGCGCGGGCAGCGGTTAGAACGCCCTTCCACGAAGGCGAATGGGACCGCGGTCCCCTTGGAGGAGACGGCGATGGCCATGCGAACGACGATGCTGCTGCGCTAGGGCCGCCTTCCTGCGGCGATCGCCACGACCGCTGCGTGAAGCCGCGACAACCCCACCGTTTCGAACATGACGCAAGGGCACCCCGCCCCGGCGAACGACTTGTCCTGACCCGAAAGGAGAAAACGACATGAAGTCCAAGATCGGTAAGCTCACGAACATCATGGACGACCTGATCGACCGCGCCCCGCCCCGCTTGGCGAGCCTGATCGAGAAGGTGACGGCAGA
>JAEULC010000333.1 GCA_016792605.1 Rhodospirillales bacterium | reverse complement strand
TTCGACGTCGCGATCAACGTGCGCGGCTCGGCGCCGAAGAAGATCCGCGACTTCACCAGCCGCATGATGGGCGCGCACAACGTCCAGAACGCCTGCGCCGCCATCGCCATCGGCCACGAGATGGGCATGGACGAGGCGACGATGAAGAAGGCGCTGGCCGCTTTCGCCGGCGTGAAGCGTCGCTTCACCCTGACCGGCGAGTCGCACGGCGTGCGCGTGATCGACGACTACGGCCACCACCCGGTCGAAATCGCCGCGGTGCTGAAGGCCGCGCGCGGCGCCACCAAGGGCTCGGTCATCGCCGTGGTCCAGCCGCACCGCTACACGCGGCTGAAGAACCTGTTCGAGGAATTCTGCACCTGCTTCAACGACGCCGACGTCGTCGTGGTCGCCGATGTGTACGCCGCGGGCGAGGAGCCGGTCGAAGGCGCCAGTCGCGACGCGCTGGTGCAGGGCCTGGTCGCGCACGGCCATCGCCGCGCGATCGCGCTCGACGATCCGAAGAATCTTGCCGGCCTCGTCGCCGGCATGGCCAAGGGGGGCGACCTGGTCGTTTGCCTGGGCGCCGGCTCGATCACGACCTGGGCGAATGCGCTGCCCGGCGAGCTCGACCGCGCCTTCTCGAACGCCCCGTCGACAACGCCCCGGCGCAAAACGGGAGCCTGACCATGATGCCAGCACGGATGTACAGCCCGGGATTGATCGACCGCCTGCCCCAGGTGCGGGGGCGGATCAGCGAGAACGCGATCCTGGCGAACACGACCTGGTTCCGCGTCGGCGGCCCGGCCGAGGTGCTGTTCCGCCCGCTCGACCTCGACGACCTGGCCGACTTCCTGGCCGCCTGCCCCGCCGACGTGCCGGTCACCGTGATCGGCGTCGGCTCGAACCTCCTGGTGCGCGACGGCGGTGTGCCCGGCGTGGTGATCCGGCTGGGCCGCGGATTCGCCGACATCCGCGTCGAGGGCCAGATGGTCGTCGCCGGCGCCTCGGCGCTCGACCTCAACGTGGCCCACGTTGCCGCGGAGGCTGGCATTGCCGGCCTCGAGTTCCTGTGCGGCGTCCCCGGCACGATCGGCGGCGCGTTGCGCATGAACGCCGGCGCCTACGGCGACGAGATGAAGGACGTGCTGGTGTGGGCCAAGGCGCTCGACCGCCAGGGCCGTCGCTACTGCCTGACGCCCGACCGCATGGGCCTCGCCTATCGCCACTGCGACGTGCCCGAGGGCTGGATCTTCACCGGCGCGAAGCTCAAGGGCCGCCCCGGCGAGATGCCGGCGATCGCGCGCCGCATGGGCGACATCCAGGCGCAGCGCGCCGACACCCAGCCGCTCAAGACCCGCACCGGCGGCTCGACCTTCGCCAATCCGCCCGGGCAGAAGGCCTGGGAGCTGATCGACCGGGCCGGCTGCCGCGGCCTCGTGCGCGGCGGCGCGATGGTGTCGGACAAGCACTGCAACTTCCTGATCAACACCGGCGAGGCGACCGCGGCCGACATCGAGGGCCTGGGCGAGGAAGTGCGCCGCCGCGTGTTCGAGACCAGCGGCATCGCGCTGGAATGGGAAATCCGCCGCATCGGCGTGTCCAACGCCCCAGTCGCGAGGGACGTGGCCGGATGAAGAAGCACGTCGCGGTCCTGATGGGCGGGTGGTCCGCCGAACGCGAAGTCTCGCTGGTCAGCGGGCGCGAATGCGCCGCTGCGCTGAAGCAGTGCGGCTATGCCGTCAGCGAGATCGACGTGGGCCGCGACATCGCTTCCGTGCTGGCCAAGGTCCAGCCGGACGTCTGCTTCAACGCGCTGCACGGCCGCATCGGCGAGGACGGTTGCATGCAGGGCCTTCTCGAGATCATGGGCATCCCCTACACGCATTCCGGCGTGCTCGCCTCGGCGATCGCCATGGACAAGCCGGCCGCCAAGCGCCTGTTCGCCGGCGCCGGCATCACCGTGGTCGAGGGCCGCGTCGTCGAGCGCGACGAGGTGCTGCGCGGCCACCCGATGCCCATCCCCTATGTCGTGAAGCCGCTCAACGAGGGCTCGAGCGTCGGCGTGACCATCGTCGCCAATGGCGGCCTGCCGCGCTTCCACAACGAGGGCTGGCACTACGGCAGCAAGGTGCTGGTCGAGCGCTACATCCCGGGCCGCGAGCTGACCGTGGGGGTGATGGGCGACCGCGCGCTGGCCGTCACCGAGATCCGCCCGCGCGAGGGCTTCTACGACTACACGGCCAAGTATACCGACGGAAAGGCCGAGCACCTCGTCCCCGCCCCGGTGCCGGAAAAGATCTACGACGAGGCCAAGCGCCTCGCCGTCGCCGCGCACCAAGCGCTGGGCTGCCGCGGCGTCTCGCGCGCCGACTTCCGCTACGACGACACCGAGGGCGGCACCGGCCAGGTCTACATCCTCGAGGTCAACACCCAGCCCGGCATGACGCCCCTGTCGCTGGTGCCCGAGCAGGCCGCCCATGTCGGCATCTCCTTCGCCGAGCTCGTCGACTGGATGGTGGAGCACGCGACATGCGACGCGTAGCCCGCCCTGCCCCCGTGATCCGCCCGGTGCGCCTGCGCCGCCGCCGCAAGCTGCTGCCCGACTGGGTGGCGCCGACCGCGAAGGTCTGCTTCGTCGCCACCGTCGCCGCGCTCGCCGTCGGCGGCCCGTGGGCGCTGTGGCGCGCCGGCATCGCGCAGCAGACGATCGAGCGCGTCGAGACCGCCTTCGTGACCTTCACCGGCACGGTCGGCCTGGTGGTCGACGACGTGCTGGTCGAGGGCCGGGTCGAGACCAAGGCGCGCGACGTGCTGGCCGCCCTGCAGATTCAGCGCGGCATGCCGGTGCTGGCCTTGAACCCCGCCGCCGCCAAGGAGCGGCTGGAGCAGATCCCCTGGGTCCAGGAAGCCTCGGTCGAGCGCCGCCTGCCCGGCGTCGTCCATGTCCGCCTGGTCGAGCGCGTGCCGATGGCACTGTGGCAGCACGACGGCCGCTTCGTGCTGATCGACAAGCACGGCGCGCAGATCGAGACCGAGGAAGTGGGCCGCTTCGCCAGCCTGCCGCACATCGTCGGCGACAACGCCGGCGAGGCCGCGGGCGACCTACTGCGCATGCTGGCCGCCGAGCCGACGCTCGAGCGCCGCGTGGTCGCCGCCGGGCGCGTCGGCGGCCGGCGCTGGAACCTGCGCCTGGACAGCGGCATCGATGTGATGCTGCCGGCCGACAACGCGCCTGCCGCGTGGATGCAGCTCGCCGAGATCGAGCGCGAGCACGCGGTGCTGGCGCGCG